>JBLFWZ010000072.1:0-17337 GCA_047611905.1 Gammaproteobacteria bacterium
GTTCCGCGTCCCGCCTCATACAGCCATTAGATCATATACAGATCTACTTGCATAATATATTTTGACCGGGGCCCTTAGGCTTGACTGAGGCTGGATCTGACGGTATTGCCTTTGCCAAGCTTCGAGAGTCACGTTGGCATCGGTTATCGAACGAAACTATTCCAGATTTAAACATTCGTCCCGGAATTTTCTGTAGAAATCGTCGTCGAGTACGTTTTACTCCGGCTTCTTTGGATCATAGAGAACCGTGTTTATCTGATGGTCGGTCAGCGAGCTATTCCAACACCGGCCTTGATACAAATTTCGAAGAAATGTCCGACGGTAAATAACGTGGCGCCGCGAACAGCAGTCAGCCGTACGAGTTGGTCGATGGCATGGGCGGAACATATTCGGTGGGCAACGTCCGCGTCGACGCTCTCACGCGTAAACGCGTCGATAATGGTTGAAAGTTCGAGTACTTGGCCTTCAGTCCTATTCCCGGGGCCATGCTTACTATGTGTCGTTTCGCGAACTCCGCCACGGGGACATTGTAAGCTTACCGCAGGATCTTCGAACATTCGATCTTCGCTAATTCGTTGTTTTTTCGTGGAGTTTCTCTCCCCGGAGCGCCGTACTCCCAATAACCGAATGGCCCGAAGATAGCTGGGCAGTTTAGATTCGAAAGTTTCTAACCTGCCATATCGTACGATTCGATTTTCGGCGCGCTCATTTCAGTAAAGAATCGCGCTCTGGACCACGGCCAACTTGCCGGAACCCCGTTTTTATCGAGATACCAACTATTGCATCCCGTGGCCCAAATCGATTTTTTGGCAGCGTTGCTACGTTGATGCTCGAAATCTTTAGTGGCGGCCGCATTGGCGCTGATTTCGCGACATTTTCCGCTTCTTATCTTTTCCATGAGCTGGAGGATATAAGAAACTTGATGCTCGGCGATTTGAATTAGTGAGAAGTTTCCAACTGGTCCATTCGGTCCATTCAGCATGAATAAATTTGGAAACTCTGGAATTGAGATCGACATGTATGCTACGGGATGGTCGGCCCAAACTTCGTCCAGATTAACGCCGCCTCGACCTAGAACGGTGGTCGGTCGGATAAAGCTGTCAGCGCGAAACCCGGTCGCGATGACTAGTACGTCTAGTTCGCGGAGTTCTCCATCCGTTGTGCGTACACCGGTAGGCTCAATTTTGTCGATACCTGATGTAACTAAATGCGCGTTCGGTTTTTGGATTGCGTCGTAGAAATCGGATGAAAATATTAATCGCTTGCAGCCTGCACGGTAGTCAGGTCTCAGCTTCTCTCGCAATTCGGAATCATGTACGTTACTTTCTAGGTTCGCCAAACAGGCTTCTTCAACGTCTTGCATTTCGGTGGAATCGGCATCAATTACGGCGTTCGAAAATTTTTCGAAATCGTCATTTACCTGATCCCGAATGGCTTGTAGTTTGCTTGGGTCGGATCGGAACTCTTCTTTTTCTACTTCTGTGTATTCTATATTCTCAATGGGCATGACCCACTGCGCGGTCCTTTGATATAGATCGAATCGTGCTACGGACCCTGCCAATGCGGAGGTTATTTGCATCGCGGTCGAACCAGTGCCGATGATGCCGATTCTTTTATCATTCAATTCGACAGCGTGGTCCCAACGGGCACTGTGGAAGCATGCTCCCGTGAAAGAATCCAATCCAGGGATATCAGCAACATAGGGTTCGTGGAGAACGCCGGTCGCAGCGATGACAAAATCCGCTTTATCTTCGCGACCGGTCGATGTGCGAATGTTCCAGCGACCATCAATGAATTCACAAAATGGCACCGACTCGTTGAATCGAATCTTGTCCATAATCTCGTGCTTTTTGGCGACATTCTTGAAGTACGCGTGAATTTCTGGGCCCGGGGCGTAGGTGCTGCTCCAATCTGGATTCGGCTCAAATGTGTACGTATACATGTGCGCGGGTACGTCGCACGCAATGCCCGGGTATGTGTTTTCCCGCCAGGTCCCACCGACGCTATTCGATTTCTCGTATATAACAAAATCGTCGTAACCGGCTTCCCGTAGCTTGATAGCCGTGAGGATCCCAGCCATTCCGGCGCCGATGATCACAATTCTTAATTCCCGTTGATTGTTATTTGCGGTGGTCATGCGTCATTATTCTCCAGAAGCGTCGGTGCTCAGTCGCGTGCGCGTGCATAATTGTCAGTAAATTAATGTTTTGCGGAGTATACCTGGAAGCATCTTGGCGCAAATACGTAGCACTCGAGGAATCTTTTCATTGGTTGAAAATTTTCATTAAATGGCAACAAAATTTTACGAGTGATTCCGAACCACGGCGGTCGGGCCGAGCTTGCTGCGCATAATCGCCCAATTACGCTCTTTCAATAAAGGGCAAAAGTAAATGCGATGGATGCTCGGCGTCGTGCAGTATTTCATTTTGCGCAATGACGAAATCTGCTTCAGTCTCGCTAGCAATGACGCCCCCGGAATTGGTATTACGATCGAAGCGTGGAAAGTTGCTGCTGGATACTGCTAAACGGATTCGGTGCCCTTTTCCGAAAACATTAGCCGTCGCTATTAGGTCAATCTCCAATCGGTAAATTTCGCCCGGTGTGAGCAGTTTTGGCTCAGAGAAACTCTCACGATAGCGAGTACGAAGGATGCCGTCTGTCAAAATCATTGCCCTTCCGTCTGGCGCGACATCGACTAATTTCCCAGTGAAATCGGTATCGCGTGCAGATGAACGAACGTACAAAATAAGCTTCACGGGCCCGGTTATTTCGGTATCTTGATCGAGCGCGGGACTGGTATAACAGACAACGTCAGCGCGCGATTCTACGTCTCGCTGATCTCGCGGTCCTGCGTTCGCAGCAATAAAGAGCCCAGGTAAGAAACTCGCGCCACCAACTGTCGGTACCGGATCGCTTGGATCGTAATGGTACGAATCCGGCGGTTCACTTAGCGGTTCGGTTTGAGATAACTCACCCCCGTCAACGTTGCCTTTCCCGTTACTGTGCAAATAGAGTGCGCGCCAATGGGTGTCCGGTAACGGCCAGTCTTGCTCTTCGCGCCATACGTCCGGACCCATAATAAATAATTTCACGGGCGCATCGTTTTCGACGCCGTTGTCCTCATTTTTCAGCCAGTGATCGAACCACCGAATTTGGTCTGAGGTCACATCTGCTGCGCCGTCGTGGGCCATGGTGCCAAAGCTTCGTTCTGGATAGGTTCCGCCGTTGTAACCATGTGACCATGGGCCAACGATCAGTTTTTGCGGAACTCGGGTTTTCATTGATTGATAGTTCGCTAGCGTGCCACCAAGAAACAAGTCGTACCAACCGCCGAAATTTAGTGCGGGCGCATGGATGTTGTCGTAGTGTTCTCGCGGCGCGGCGCGGCGCCAATAGTCATCGTAATCCGGGTGCGCAAGCCAGTCAGAAAAGTAAGGTGCTGAATCGTCTAGTTGTGGGTGATCGGTAAGTGGAAGATGCCAGTATTGTTTAGCTACCTCGTCGGCCGATCTAATGGCCGATTCGATATCCGCTTTATCGGCGGTCCCTGCTTGCAAACGCCTTGTGACTTCTCCAATTCCAAACGTCGCGGTCGCCCACTGCAACATAAATCCTAATTGAAACGCACCACCTTGATAGGTCCACATGTCGTAGTACTGGTCGGTCGTTATGAATGGAGCAATCGCTTTTAATGCAGGTGGATTCTCGCTCGCCGCAAGCCATTGTGTAGCCCCGTAGTATGACGCGCCCATCATACCGACGACCCCGGTGGACCAAGGTTGGGCAGCTGCCCAAGCGATCGTATCGGCGCCATCTTCAGCCTCTTGGAAGTAGGGGTCGAAGACCCCTTCGGACTGGAATGTGCCACGACAATCTTGCACGACGACGGCGTAGCCGGCTTGGGCGATTCTCAAAATGTCGCCGGAAAGAAATAATAGAATTGGTTGCTCTTTATTGTAAGGAAGTCGCATTAGCACGACCGGATATTGACCGTCTAAAGAAGGTCGGTATACGTCGGTTGCCAGCTCAACGCCGTCGCGCATCGGCGCACGTAGATTCTTTTCAATCGTATATGACACCATATCTCTCCCTATCCGCAGCTGTACGGTCTATGTTGTACGGCATATTCAAAGTTAATACGTCGATTCGATCGCGCTTCGAATCCAATCGTTGTTGTATACAAAATGTAACCAATCATTGCGAGATGCTCTCTGCCTGTCGCGCGGCGCCTTTACGGGTGAGCGATACCCTTATGATGGTTCCTAGCTGATGCCCTCACCGCAGAAACCAGCAGGCGCAAAGGGCCTAGGACGCCAAACGATGCGCACGTTGCGGGGGCCATTTCGAATCCGGAGAAGTGTAAAGCCGTTTCGTCTTGCATTGTAGCGCTGCTGTCATGCTGCAGAACACCTGGCATTGGATAATGAAGTTTCCACACGCAATGTTAGGAACCGTCGGCTGCGTAATTTAGAACTGCGGATTGGATCTTGGCACCAACCGCAGCCAGCACTGAGTTTTGACACGTAATAGATCACGAGCGAGTTTTTGTTCTCTAAGGGCCACGCATCCTGATCACGACGTATAGTTGCCATCGAAGCGGCGCTCTCGAATCGCGGCATAAAAACGTTGAACTCGATGCACTAGCAAGCCAGGCGCAGCCTCGGGCGATGAATGACTCGTTCGGATGGTAATGCGATTAGCGTCTGCAGCAGCACGTGATTAGAATGAAAACGAAGAGTTCCGTAACCCCGGGGTAAGGCAATGACGCAAGGAGTCAGATATGCCCACAAGCTCAAACGAGATGGCGAAGAATTTGAAGATCGGCGTTATTGGTGGATCCATAGCCGGTTGCACGGTTGCAGTCGAGCTAATTCGGGTCGGATGTGACGTGACGCTGTTCGAACGTTCTGGCGATGAATTGAAAGATCGCGGCGCAGGGATTGGCGTACCCCCGTCAGTGATTGATACGTTTATATCTCGTGACTTAGTCGATGCCGATATTCCATATTTCCCAGCGACGAATTTCTCGAGGATATGGCGCACCCCAGAGGAACATAAATACGGCTACCTCGCCTGGGACCAACCGGCGCAATTGGCCGCACTAAATTGGGGGGCTTTGTATCGTGATTTGCGCGCAAGAGTACCTGCTAGCGTGTATCGCGCGAATCAAAGAATTGTCTCAATTAATCAGCGTGAACAAGAAGTTGCGCTTGAGTTGGCTGACGGCACGAATGAGGTATTCGATTTAGTCGTGTGCGCGGATGGCTATGCGTCGCTTGGAAGAAAAACCCTCTTTCCTGAAGTAGAAGTGAAGTATGCCGGCTACGTCTTATGGCGCGGTTTTTTGATGGAAAATGAGCTCGATGAATGGGAGCCGCTCGACACGGGCATTCGATGTCTCGGTTATCCAGGCGGGCACGGTATATTTTACTTCGTGCCGGGCCCGAATGGGTCGGTCGAGCGCGGCGATCGGCTCGTCAATTGGGGCATGTACGTGCCGGTCGCAGAAAGTGACATCGCCGCGTTTCTTACTGATAAAAACGGTAAGCAATGGGAGGGGTCACTGCCACCTGGCGCGATGCCGTTGCAAACAGAACGCGACTTGAAGGATAAAGCTTACGAACGGGTACCGGATTATTATGCGGATATATTGCGCAAGAGTCCGGACACTTTCGCGTATTCGATCTACGATTGCGAAGTGCCTGCCTATCGAAAGGGACGCGTTTGCCTCGCCGGAGACGCCGGCGCTTTCGCGCGGCCACATAGCGCGGCTGGCGCGCTAAAAGGCATGAACGATGCTGTATCTCTATCTGATGCGATTCGATCGCACGCGACCCTAGAGGAAGCTTTAACGGAATGGAATATCGAGCGCACCGCGGCGAACAACAAAATTGTGAATTTCGGTAACCAACTCGGGCGCGCGTTAGTTAAGGAAATTCCCGACTGGTCGAAAATGGACGCCGTCAGCATGGAGCAGTGGTTTACATCAATTGTTACCATGCAGACAGAGTATCTACCCGCGAAAACAGAATAGTTGAGTACGTAAGCCCATCAAATTGCCGCAACTCGTGATCCCTCGCAGGGCAAACGAAATCATTTTCGACACAGGGCAGGATCACACATACAGTTATAAGAGCAAGTCTATCGATCACGAATTAATCTAAAAGCACGGGGAACTGCTAGCCGTTACGTCGATCGGATCTCATATTATTTGAACAATGGAGCAGCGAACGATGGCGGTTATGGATCACCTTGGCGATTTGGAAGATCCGCGTTCGCACATCAATCAACGGCATGATCTGCATGACATTCTTTTTTTGACGGTCGCGGCGATCATGTCAGGGGCCGAAGGGTGGAAAGACATTAAGGAATTTGGTGACGCGAAACTGGCGTGGTTAAGGCAGTTTCGGGGGTTTGAGGCGGGGATCCCCGTTGATGACACGATAGCGCGGGTGATCAGCGCGTTGGTGCCGGCGCAGTTTTTGGATTGTTTTGTGAGTTGGGTGAATGAGCTTCGCGCCGCCGACGGCAAGGATGTGTTGGCGGTAGACGGCAAGGCACTACGACGTTCGCATGATGGCAACCGCACGAGTGCCTTGCATAGGGTGTCGGTATGGTCCTGCAAGAACCGCTTGGTGTTGGGACAAAGCCGCTCTGTAGGCAAGAAGAACGAAATTGAGACGGTGATGGCGTTATTGGAATTAATCGAATTGCAGGGCGCGACGGTGACCTTGGACGCGATGAGTTGCCAGCGCAAGATCGCTAAGAAGATTGTGGGCAAGAGGGCCGACTACGTGATTTCACTGAAAAGTAACCAAGGCAATTTGCATCGACAGGTGAAGGCCTATTTTGCGCACACCCATCGTGAGGCGCCTGAGTTAATTAAAGCCGGTCAAACGGAAACGACCGACGGCGATCATGGTCGCGTTGAAGTGCGGCGTTATCGTCAGTTGGCGATCACGGATTGGTTAGATGAGGCGCAAGGTTGGGCGGGGGCGTCGAGTGTGATTGAGGTTGAGCGAGAACGTCATGTTGGCGAGGGAGTGACGACGCAGACGCAATATTACTTAAGCTCTTTGGCGGTCGACCCGGTGCAAGCAGCTGAGACGATCCGCAGCCATTGGGGCGTTGAGAACCAAGTCCATTGGGTCTTGGACGTGACGTTCAAGGAAGATGAGTGTCGGATCCGACGACACCACGGGGCGGAGAACATGGCAATGGTGCGACGGTTCTGTATGAATCTGGCACGCCTCAACACCACTAAAAACAGCATGCGCGGCAAATTAAAGAACGCCGGATGGAACGATGCTTTTCGAGCTGAGCTGCTCTTCGGTTAATTATTGCTCAAGTATGATTTTGCCCTGATCTTCGACAAGGATCACAATGACATCGCTGCACCCTGAAATAGAATCGTCCTACGCATGGCTGCGCTTAGCGACATCGTTCGTGTTACTGACGATCGGCGGCGTCGGAATGTACGCGATAATCGTCGCCATGCCGGTTATCGAGGTCGAGTTCGGTGCTACCCGCTCGCAGGCTTCTGTACCGTATTCGATGATTATGCTCGGTTGGGCCGCGGGTACGATCGCCATGGGGCGATTGTTCGACCGCTTCGGCATACAAATTCCAATCCTCGTTGGTGCATTCGGGTTTGGTAGTGGCTTCATTGTGTCTAGCTTTGCGCCGACGATGTGGACGCTGGCTGCGAGCCATGGGTTACTAATCGGCATGTTAGGCACGTCATCTTTGTTCGTCCCACTGATGGCCGATGTGTCGCAATGGTTCGATAAGCGACGCGGCATCGCGGTCGCAATCGTCGCTAGCGGGCAATATGTCGCCGGCGCGATTTGGCCCCCAGTTATTCATCACTTTATCGAGACGGTCGGATGGCGGCAGACTTATGTCGGCATCGGGGTATTTTGCGCGGCGACCTTAATCCCATTGAGTTTTGTTTTGCGTCGGCGTTTGAGCGTCAGCAGCGATGCGCAAGCCAACGCGCTCGCAGACGCGGCCCCTTTGTCACTCGGACTGTCCGCCCCACGTCTCCAAATCCTCCTGTGTACTGCTGGAATCGGCTGTTGCATAGCGATGGCAATGCCGCAAGTACATCTTGTTTCGATGTGCGTGGGCCTTGGTTTTGGGCCTGCCCGCGGCGCGGAAATGTTGGCATTAATGTTGGGCTGTGGGGTAGTGAGCCGCTTAGGATTCGGGTTCCTTATGGATCGCTTTGGAGGCCTTCAAACCTTACTAATCGCGTCCGGTCTGCAGTGTATTGCCTTGTTTTTCTTCTTACCGTTTCAAGGCCTGGTCTCGATGTATATCGTCTCCGCGCTGTTCGGTTTATTTCAAGGCGGATTGGTACCGTGCTATGCGATCATTGTGCGTGAATATTTCAAACCCTCTCAGGCGGGCATGCGAATGGGATTGATTATTATGGCGACGCTCGTTGGGATGGCGCTCGGCGGCTGGCTGTCAGGTGTAATTTACGATTGGACGCGCTCCTACAAGGTTGCCTTCGTCAATGGCATCGCCTGGAACTTCGTCAATATCGGAATCGTTATGTATTTGCTGTCGCGTCGCGGGGTCGCGGTTAGATTCTGGCGCGCCGCTACTTAAAGGCGTCTCAGTTTCGTCGTGGATAATTCTCCACCTGGAGGCGTGGTACGCAGCGGGGCCGCGCAACGAATTCTCGATTCGATTCTAGAGCTTGCCCATTGCGGCTCGCTAGATCGCAGCCGCGATATCGATTTAACCGGCAGAGGCTTTCGTGTTTCGCGCTGCTTTCCACGCATTCCAGTCGGTCATATTGGCATGCGCGCTGCGAACATGTTCGTCGAACACGGATGCTTGCCGGCTATTGGCCGCCGAAAATTCCAAGCGATAGCCGTTCGGATCGTGGAAATAAATTGAACTGAACATACCGTGATCGATCGGACCTTCAACTCGAATGTCGTGTCCCTCAAGCGTTTCTTTCCAAGCGCTCAACGCTTCGTGATTGGCCAGGGCCATGGCGAAATGTAAATCGAGTCCCCAACGGGTTTTATAGAGCTCATCGGGATCGTCTCCAGGGTTATCCGGAACGTCGAAAAATGCGATGTAATTGGGTTTCTCTTTATCGGCGCTGCCAATGTCGAAGAACAAATGCATAAACACGTCCGGTTCCCCTGTTGTTGGGTGGACCTCGTTGTGCAAGGCCATCTTCATCGGGAAGCCTAAAGTGTCTTCGTAGAACGCGCGCGTTTCCTCGGCATCGCGACAGCGATAGGCGGAATGGTGGAGTCCGTAAACAGGAGGATGGTTCGAATCGGCCGATTGGTTCGTCATGGCTTATCTCGCAAATGTCGTGCTGATTGAGTCGTAATGATACCGAATTCGCCCACTCGGAGCATTTATTCGAATTACGGGTCGCACTGATTGCGATTACCATAAACTACCGGAGCCGAGACAAAACACACGGGGTGCTAAGAATCTTATGAACCCGAAAAATAGATCCAACGAGAACGTGGGGCTCGGGCAATGCTTTCAGGTTATGGTGCCGATGCGCGATGGCGTACGCCTTAACACGTTTGTTTTCTTGCCCGACCTAGGCGACCCGCAATTTCCAGTGATCGTGCAACGCACCCCTTATGGAATTACGTCGGCGCAGGCACTGTCAAAGTTTGATTGTGAAAACGCTTGGTTGCCAAGCGCATCGGAGCCAATGCGCGGTTCGATTTTACGGGGATGGTGCAATATCGTGGCCCGGGGTTACGCGGCGGTTTATCAAGATACCCGTGGACGCCACGGTTCCGAAGGTGAAGACCACGTCTATGGCGACGATGCAACGGACGGATATGACACGTTAGATTGGATAGCAGATCAAGCGTGGAGCAATCAGCAGGTTGGTATTTCGGGGTCGTCCGCAGGCGCCACGACGGCGCTCGCCGCGGCGTCGCAAGGACATCCCACGCTACGCGCATTCTTCGCCCAAGTCGGTGGTTCGAGTATTTATGACGACGTCGTGTGCGAAGGCGGATCGATAGAAATGGAGCGACTTTGGTTGTGGGTCGCGAACAACATTCCCGGCTTGTCAGACTCTCATCGCGACATTGTTATGAATAGGCACGGTTTGACTCCTCAAGAGATGCGGGCCGCTGCCGACTCGGCCGCCGCCCGTTACGTACGACTAGAAGCGGCGAAACGAGATGTCCCGCCATTTGTTGAATCAGCGGACTGGATGCGACTCCCATTAATGGGCTATCCGGATTTTACTGTCTGGCAGCCATATCTAGATGAAATAATCTCACACCCCAGCGTCGACGATTTTCGGGCAAGACATAATTTTCGCGATCGAATTGAGATTCCCGGATTCCATGTGACGACCTGGTTTGATATTTTTTCGACCAGTGTCATCTCAGCATTTCGGGATATTCAATCGAGAGTCGGAAACCAGCTGCTATGGGTTGGGCCGAATGCACACTATTTCGTTTATGAGGAGAATTTCTGGCCCTTTGATCCCTATTTTGAATGGTTCGATCATTGGTTAAAGAACAAACCGTCAGAGCTGCTAGAACGTCCCCCAGTTTTTTACTCGCCACGATCTTGGGCCGATCCAGCGGCCGACTATGTCGCTCAAGATTGGCGTGTCGCGCAACATTGGCCGCCGCCTGAAGCGACGCTGCGTCGATTATATTTAAATGGAGATGGCGCGTTAACGACGCGAATCTCAAGCGGGAATGCGCGCAATTACGTGTACGATCCGCGCCATCCTATTCCAACGATCGGCGGTCGGAACATGTCCATCGATGCTGGGCCGCTCGACCAGCAAGTGCTCTACGAACGCGAGAACTACGGTCTCATATATCGCGCCAGTACGCTCGATCAGCCAATCACACTCGCCGGGGAAGTATTTGTCACCTTGTCGATCCAATCTAGCTGTCGCGATACTGATTTTATCGTCAAGTTAGTTGAAGCGCAGGCTAATGGCCGGGCTACGTTACTAATGGATGGGATACAACGAACGATGTTCCGCGATGGTTCGACGCATCCGTTGTATTTGGACCCAGCCGAAATTGTTGAGTTACGTATTAATCTCGGACACATTGCACATACGTTTAATGTAGGCAGTCGCATCCAAGTTGATGTGACAAGCAGTAATTTTCCGCGCCGGGCGCGCAACACAAATAGCGGCAACCCCGTTCTTGCTAACGACACGGAGGACGAAATTCGAGTCGCGACAAACACGGTGCATCATGCCGAGGATCATTTGTCGTTCATCGACCTCCCGATCATGCCTTAGTTGATCGCCAGTGTTTGAGTTCCCAGCGCGGAAATTTTGCTATCGAATAAGCGCCGGCACCTGGTCCGGCCTCTGGCATGGCCCGAATTAGTACTTTCAAGCGCTTTGTTCATGCCTGGTAAAACTGCAGGCTCGATGAAGGTCATTAGGTCAGATAATTGGAGCATCCCGCGGATGCACATCGAGCGCACCAACCTTGCAGGACGATGCCCGCTGTGCATAGACTCGTAGCGTGATAACAACGCGATCCGTGGAGACGTAATTTGTAGCATTCGTCACGGGGCATTTAACGGTTTTCGAAAAACACCTGTGCACGGTGCGGCTTCGTGGCTGCACTCAGTGCTGAATAAGAATAAATTATGTATGTCGTTCGAAACGGCACGGATAAACCAATTCAAATAGTTCACAAATTAACGAGGGTAATCAAATGACGGTTTATGAAAAACGGACTTATTCGGTAACAGTCGGACGCATGGCCGATGTCATTCAGTTGTATTCGGAATTAGGCTGGCCGGCTCTGGAAGCGGGGGGATTTAGCGAGAAGCTGGTGGGGTATTTCGTCAGCGACACTGGCCCGCTGCACCAGCTCATTCATATCTGGCGTTTCAACGACGACGCGGACCGCCGCGATTTCTGGAAGCGCCTATTCGCAGATGAGGCATTTATGAAGTTTGCCCCGCACATACGACCATTAATTCAAACTCAAGAGATCCAGTTAATGCTGTCTGCACCTTGGGGACCTAAACCGTGATCAGCATAAGAAAACCACGGTTTCTGAGTTCGCGCATGGAGTGGGCTACTATTCTACGGAGCGCGAAATGAGACTCCCGCCCCGCGAACTCCTTATCAGCAATTCGAAACCAACGGCACCGCCAGTTTCATATGGACGGAAGAACTTGCCATGACGCTCTCAGTCATTGGCGCTGGATTCGGTCGCACTGGAACCTTGTCGATGAAATCCGCGCTCGAGATCCTCGGCTTCGGGCCGTGTCATCACATGCTAGAAGTGAATTCGGACGTTGCACAACGCGACACGTGGCGCTCGATCGCCGCTGGTGAAGATGCACACTGGGATCTTGTCTTTACCGGTTACCGATCGTGCGTCGATTGGCCATCGGCCTTCTATTGGCAGGAACTTAGCGAGCATTTTCCGAATGCGAAAATTCTTTTAACCGTGCGCGATGCCGAAAAATGGTATTCGAGTATCAGCAACACGATCTTCCCAAGTCTTCAATCAAGCACGGATTCGGAATCGGTCGGCGTCAAATTGATAGCCGAGAGAGTATTCGGCGGAATTCTCGACGACAAGCAACACGCGATCGAACTATACGAAAGGAATACTTCTCATGTGCAAGCGGCGTTCGACAGCGATCGCCTACTGACCTACGAGATCGGAGACGGATGGGAGCCGCTATGCCGGTTTTTAAACGTTCCAATGCCGAATGTCGAGTTTCCCGAGACCAATTCTACGAAGGAGTTCAACCAGCGCGCGTGTTCCTAGATTTAACCGACGCCTCAGCACTAAGTGTTTATGAACTATTGTACTTTGCTAATATTCTTCCGAAGATTGCAAATAAGATTCGATGTTACTTGTACTTATGGTCGTAGGCGCCGATTGCGCAAGGACGCCGCGCCGGATCAGGTAATCATCTGCTAGGCCTGTAAGTATGAAGGATTTATCGAAGGGTAAAAATCCGGGGCTAATTTGATTTGCCGTTTCAATAATAACGTTGGTACAGTTTGATGTTAGCGTGTTGTACCAACGTGGTTCGCGTGACAGCGATGTGGTCTGTCGCAGGAAATTTACCAAGTAACGTCTTTGGATGTGACAGTTCTTGGGCTACGGCATATTTCGATAATGAATAACTCAAGTATTTGACCCGACGTTCAACTAAATCACGTTCGCTAGCCCACGTGTGCGTTAGTTCGAATCCTGGCAGTGCGCCTTTGATTAATGAATATTTCTCACCGATCTCACGACGAGTTTCTACGGAAACACCGATCTTTGGATACGGATAATTCGTTCCGAAGTCGAACACGACAAAGGTATGCGCGATGAGGCCGCTCGGGTCGAGCAACTGCTCGTAGACTGACGTGGCGCGCAAATCGTCGATTTTGTAGGTGGCATCAAAATATTCTCGCGACACCGGGCCGTTGTGGTCGTAGCGCCAATTTCGAACGCCGCTAATTGCGAACGATTGAGTGTCAGAAGCTAGCTCGACGCCCGCAAGGATGGAAACGTCGTCGTCCCAGTTGCGGTCCAGCCGAGGTTTCATCGAGAGAAAGGCTAACGCGAACGTCAAAACGACGATTGTCGATACGATGATCTTCATGCTGGTGTGGCTTTAGTGGTAGCGATTTTAGCGTTCGTTTGAGTCGGACTTGCCAATTTTAGTCGATCCGGTCCAGTATCTCGCGGATTCGAATTTTCGCCATCGTCAGTTATCAAATATCACGACGGTGCTTTACACTACCTGCCCATGGCAATACTACTTATCCGACACGGCGAGACAGACCTCAACACGAATCGCGTTGTGCAATTCCCGCACACCCCACTTGGCGAGCACGGCTGCATGCAGGCCGAGCGACTTGGGCTGCGACTAAAATTGCGGTCGATAGAACGAATTCTTACGAGCGACTATCAGCGCGCAAAATCGACCGCAGAAACTTTGGCCGTCCATATCGGTATTCCACTCATCGAAAGCGAGAACTTGCGTGAGCGAAACTTCGGCGACATTCGCGGTATTCCTTACGACGATCTCGGTGATATCGATATATTTACGCCGGATTTCGCGCCGCCCAACGGCGAAAGTTGGGCCGTATTTAATGCGCGCGTAGATCTTGCGTGGCAGGAAGTCATTGCGCACGCCGAGCCATTAACCGGGGACCTGGCGGTTGTCACTCACGGACTTGTATTGCGTTCACTACTAGACCGTGTGCTGGATGTTTCTGATTTCGACCTGGAGCCAGATGTCGTCGTTGCAAACACTTCCGTGACAATCGTCGACCGGGTATCACCGTGGCGAGTTGTCGAGCTTGCCGGGGTGGCGCACCTGGATGACGTATCTATCGGTGGTGGCGCTGTTTAATTCACAGGCAAATAGAACCGAGTAATTTCTCGAACTAAAACGGCGTCCTCGGTGTTCGATTGGCCCTCGCGGCCTTCACGGTAGCGGGAATTCGACCAGCAAGTGCTCGTAACCCGGCTCCAAATCTATTTCTAAAGCCCCCAGCAGTCGCACAACCCCGCAATACGTGCAGATAGAAATGATGAGATCGATGATCCGCTCTGCATCCAACGACTCGCCAAGCTCACTGTAAACGGAATCCGATAAGGTCGGCGATGCAACTAGCTCCCGCGCGGCCGTGAGTACCGCGCGTTCGAGAGGAGTCAGATGACTTTGTGCGCCCGACGACTCGCTGGCAATGGCTCGGATATCATCATCTGAGAGTCCTACCGAACGTCCAATTTCAATATGATGAGCATATTCATAACGCGCTTTGCTTGAATAGCCAACCTGTATGATTGCGAGCTCGCGTAAGCGTGGATCGAGCGGCGAATGATGACGAACATAGAGCGCGGGAGCAGCGAATGCTCGAGCGCCATCTGGACTGTGCGCAATCGCTCTATATAGATTTAAGTTCCTGGCGAGTAATTCGCGATCTGCTGGCGCCAGATCTTCTGGGGTCAAATAGGGGACTCTTGCCATAGAAGTTTCTCGGTTGATTTGGGATGTCGACATAGTAGCATCGACAAGTTAGTTGAAATCGATTTACAAGGATCCTTTGCTGAGGGCCTGTGACCGCGGCGCACTTCACTTCACCTTTAGCCGCGGCACAGAATTGGATTTTAGCAGAACAATTTCTTCGTTCACCTTGAATAGACTAGGGATAAAAGGTTATGGATATCAGACGAATCACGGAAGTTGGCGTCGCAGTGCGAAACCTTGATCAAGCAACGCAATTATTTGTTGATCTATTCAACGCTGACTGCGGTGAAGTGATCGAGGTCCGCCAATATTCGATGCGCTTTCGTATGTGCCGGATCGGCAAGGTTGATTTCGAATTAATGGAGCCCACCTCGGACACGGGTGTTATCGCCGATTTCTTAGCTAAACGCGGCGAAGGCTTGCACCACGTAGCGTTCGCCGTGGACGATATCGACGATACGATGGCAACCTTGGGACGCAAACAGGTGCAATTTGTTGACGGTACGCCGACAGTCCAATCGCTTGATGTGGTGGATTACGCTGGACGTTCGTTTAGTGAAGATATCCGTTTTACGTTTTCACACCCGGCATCAATTCTCGGCATCCTATTTGAATTTATCGAATACCCCAAAGGCTACGCGACGCCCTAGGTTTCTGCGTTTAGGTGCTAAGCGCCGCAGCAATTTCTGCGGGCGACAAACCCGCTTCTCGCAATACGGATTCGCTGTGCTCACCAAGTTTTGGTTGGTGTCGACGAATCGGTAGTTTTTCGCCGTTGAGACGTAAGCCAGAATCCAGAACTTCGAGTTCACCTTCGCTGGGATGGGAATAGCGACGAAACAGCTCTGTGCGCTGTAGATGGGGATCTGATCGGAGGTCGTCAAATGTGTTTATTTTCCCGCACGGGATCTCGGCCTTCGATAGCACCTCCAGCCAATGTGCGCTTGTCTGCGCGGCGACCGACGTGCCAGCAAGCGCATATAACACGTCAATGTGTTGGGTCCGGGTCGCCAGTGTCTGGAAACGTGGGTCATCGCTAACCTCAGGTTTGCCGGCTAGTTCCCAGAACGAACGCCACTGTTTGTCCGTATACGCGAGCATGCAAATGTACCCGTCTTTTGTCGCGTACGGTTTCCGTTCCGGCGAAATAACGCGCGGATAACCAGCGGCCCCGAGTGGTGGTGAGTAGCTTTGCCCGTATTGGTGCTCCAATAGAGTGTAGGCTGCCATGCTTTCGAACATCCCAACTTCCATGTACACCCCTTTGCCGGTTCTCAAGCGCTGAAACATCGCTGCGAGTAGACCGGTTGTGGCGATGAGTGCGGCGCTTTTATCGGCAATGACGGATGGCGCGAATGCGGGTTTGCCGTCACGTGCGAGAAACGCGCCGGCTATGCCGCTCTCGGCCTGAATCACATCGTCGTAAGCTGGGCGACCCGCATAGGGACCTTCTTCCAAGTAGCCGTGCAAGGCGCCGTATACGATTTTTGAATTACAGGCAGTTACGGCATCGGGACCGAAACCTAATGCCGCGACTTTCTGAGGGCGAATGTTATGTACAAAGACATCGGCGGTCTCAATCAATCGCCATAAGGCGTCACGCGCTGCTTGCCGTTTTAGGTCAAGCTGCACGCTTCTTTTGTTTCTGTTGCAACCCAAGAACCCAGCAGCCATTCCGTCGCTGCGTCGCGGCCCGATGCCACGCGTTGGGTCGCCGGCAGGCGCCTCGATCTTGATTACGTCGGCGCCAAAATCTCCGAGTATCTGGGTCGCGTACGGCCCAAACAAAACGCTCGTTAGATCAAGGACTCGAATGCCACTTAGGGGCTGGGAAAGATCGTTGCTCATTTTATGAAACGCACCTAACGGAACTAAATTGGTTTCGTATTGTGCAACTTTGCGTGGTGAACAAACAGGTTTTGCGGAAACGCGGGGTCGTGGTCGACAAAGGCTCGTCGTAATGCGGGGGTTGATGTCGGCTTTGTGGAGCTGTTGGACCGCAAGCGTCAGTTGCGGCGACTTATGCCAGTTTTAGATGCGCGCTGAAGCGCCCACGAGAATGCAATTATGGACTACACGCTGTTCGCAGAATCGGAACGGCGGCGAGCGCGAAGTAAAAAGGCTAACGCGGGCAACGCCAGGACTGCACTCGGCGGCAATGGCACGACGGCCGGAGCCGGGGTAGTGAAGTTGACAAATAACTGCGGTCGGTCCGCGAAATCTGAGTTTTCGGAAGCATCGAAGTCGACCCCATTCGAACCCGTTGCGATGAATGCCCAACCATAGTTTGTAGCGCCAGCAGCCCAGGCTGCCACGGAACTTGTGATATCAATAGTTACCTTGTTGCCC
>JBLFWZ010000073.1:0-17330 GCA_047611905.1 Gammaproteobacteria bacterium
TGTGCATGTACTGCGGCTCTCGGAGCGGCGAGCGTCAACTCACCCGAGACCACGTTATTCCTTTGTCGAAAGGCGGAAGAGACATGTGGTCAAATGTCGTTAGCGCTTGTCGTTCGTGCAACACACGTAAGGGATGCCGAACGCCTGAACGCGCGTTCATGCCGCTTCTTGCCGTTCCTTACGTGCCTAATTGGGCGGAATTTCTCGCCTTGTCGAACAGAAAAATATTATCCGACCAAATGGATTTTTTGCGCACGCAGTTCAATCGGAAAAATCGTTTAATGGCGCTCCGTCAGAACTGAGCGAAAGAGTCAATATCCAGTCTTACCGTCCGCTAAAGCTCCGTGCTATCGATAACTGACGAACTCCGGGAGCCTACATAATCTTGTTTTCGATTTCACTCGTGCGCCGGTGATTTTGAACCCGCCTGCGGTTAAGCACCTCGTCGACATTCGCAGATACGCGACCAGTCGACCGTTCGGACTGGAACGGGTCGTGGCATTTTTGGAACGACGTCTAGGGCAAGTTTATAAAATGCCCGTCGAAGCTGATCCGCGATTGATTTAACCATTTCTTAACCGATTACTGCATCACCCCTAGCAACGTGAGGGAAAAATGTTAATGGAGATACGTCCCGTATTGGTGCTTCTGCCAGACCCAATTGCTTGAAAGAGGCCCCCTAACAAGTACCCCAAAGGATTTACATGTTCACGCTCAACACGACAACTTAACCGCCTGATACGTAGCGCACGTTTTGATTAATTAGTGATCACGGGATACCTGTTCAAATTGCTAAACGTACTGAAATAGTCCATCATTCTGCGTCGAAAATAGGGATTCCTCACCGGGGATAACTGATTACGTGGATAGGAGAAATTATTACCATGAAGAAAGCACTTTCCCTGACATTGAAAATGACGGCAGTGGCTGTTGCATTAGGGGTTCTGTCCGGCTGTGCATCGGTTAAACCCGAGCAACTCGCCGCAGTTGAAGCGAAAATTAGCAGCGCAGTGTCTGAAGCCCGCGCTGCATCCAGTGCAGCTAAGAGCGCACTTGATGCCGCCAATGCAGCAAGTGCTGCAGCAGCGAAAGCACAAAGTACTGCTGACGCGGCTCTTGCTTGTTGTGGCGAAAATAAGGACCGTATTGAACGAATGTTTGAGCAGACAATGAAAAAATAGCGTAAAGCTTACATTGCTGGAAAAAGACCTCGCCTCTGCGGGGTTTTTTTTCGCCTGAAAATGCTGACGTCGCTAACTCGCTGCAGTTGCGTCGACTTTACCTATTGTTCCAACAACCGTTGGGACGCCGTTTTTATCTCGTATCGCCTCACGTAACGCGCTCCAATTCAATTGCACTTGGTACCCAGCAGTTCTTGCGACAATCAATTCGACCACATGCGAAAACTGATCGCGGAAGAAATCCGCATCTTCCGCTAGGTGAGGATGGACCTCGAGGAACACTTGATCGTGGGCCAATCCGACCTTATAGGGCTGATTGACGATATGAACACGTGTCCCAACTGAAACGGAGTTAAATATTAGCTCAACGTCTTTGGGGTACATGCGGACGCAACCGTGGGTAACACGCATACCGATCCCATAGGGTTTATTCGTGCCATGAATTAAATATCCCGGTAAGCCAAGGCGCATTTTGTAGGCACCTAGCGGGTTATCTGGTCCGGCTGGCACAATCTCTGGAAGTGGGTCACCTGCGGCGGCATGCTCTTCTCGAATCGATTCTGGCGGATACCAATTCGGGTCTTTAACTTTCTGCACGATCTCTGTGGCCCCGTGCGGGGTCGTCCATTCCTGCCGGCCGATACTGATCGGGTGGGTAGAAACGATCCTCGGTTGCCGTCCCTTCGTGGGGGGATAAAAATATAATCTCATTTCCGGCACATTCACCACAATTCCACTGTGCGGTGCATCCGGTAATACATAAAGACTCGGCACTAGGATTTCGGTTTCTTCGCCGGGCAACCATGGGTCGATGCTAGGGTTCGCCCAGCGCATTTCCAAGTAACCTTGGTCATAGGCTCGAGCCAAATCGGATATGGTATCCGCCCGCAGACTTGAACCAAGCACTAACTCGCCGATCAAATCGCCATCCACATCAAATGTACGAGCTGTGCAAGCGCTCGAGATTAAAAACCCTAATAGCAAGGCTATAGAGCGAGAAAATTTAGGGCTGCCGATAATACTCGTCATAGGGTTTTCCGATTATTCACAATTCCACCTAATGCTAGTGCCAGCCAGGCGAAAATTAGCGATGCTCCGCCGTATGGCGCGAAACGTGCGAATATGCGGGTCTCCAGCACAGTGCCGGTTAGCAAAGCGCCGCAAAACAATATGATGCCTGCGGTAAAAAGTACCGCGGCTAATTTAAACCAGATGTTGCGATCGTAACGATCAATGAGTAGCCCGACCATCAGCAAAACGCCAGCATGTACTAGTAGATAAATTAGCCCCGTGTTAAAAACATCGAGCGCCTGCGCGCCTAACTGCGGCTTCCAGAGATGTGCTCCTAAGGCACCCAACACGACGCCGCTTGCTCCAAAGAGTCCACTCGCTGCGATAATCCAATGATTCAAAGTTTACCTCACTCCCGCAATTGCAACGCAAAATTAGTGAACTAACGGTGGTGAACCAATCTAGCGAAGTGCTTTCGCGTTTCGATGCCCTAGCATCGCGCTTCTTCACAATCGGCATCACACTCCTATTCGTATTTACGACACTTGGCAGCGCGCAAGGTGCCCCGGTCGCGAGTAAATACTCCGTGTCAAAGCGCTATTCTAACGGCGACCGCTTCATGGGGGTAACGTTACGCGGCACGATTAGATTGAACACACACAAAATTAATGGATTAAGACCACGAGAACTTTCTGGGCTCGCGTGGGATTCGGACGAAAATCTGCTCTACGCCGTATCCGACGATGGCCACCTAGTTCATTTGCGTCCCGTCATCAGTGATCAATCACTTGTCGATATTGAAATCGTAGCTGCCTTTCCATTACGCGATGTGGCAGGAGTGGGCCTTGCGGAAAACCTCACCGATTCCGAAGGCTTGGTCGCTCGAAATTCCCGCAACGGCGTCGTTAACGACACGACATTATTAATCTCCTTCGAGGAACCGCCTCGGATCGAACAGTATCTCCCGAACGGAACGCACCTTGGACAAATTGATCTTGGAGCGGAGCTGCGCGAGGAGCGTGCGTACACCGGCAAGAACCAGCATTTGGAGGCCTTAACCGAGCTTCCAGAATTCGGCATTATCACGGCCCCCGAACGACCGCTAAATACAGTTACGGGTGGAAATTTTTGGCTCTATAACCTACACGGCAAGCTGGCGGAATTTCCGCCGCTCGACGAAAAACATAGTGACCTAGTCGGCATGGAATCTATGCGCAATGGTCATTTACTTATTCTGGAACGCCGCTATTCCTCAATGTTTAAACCCGTTATTTTCGCCTTACGTCGGATTGCTCTAAGCCGCGACGACGCACCAATACAAGCAACTGTTGTTGAAGAGGTCGTACATTTTGATACATCGGCAGGATGGAAGATTGATAATTTCGAAGGTGTTGCGCGCCACGAAGGAAATCGATATTTCCTTATCAGCGACGACAACGAAAATCCGATTCAGAAAACCTTATTAATGTATTTGGAAATCCACTCCGACGAAATTGCCACACTCGACATACACAATTAGTCAGTGGATCAATCGGTGTCTCGAAGACTTACCGTTCACGTAATCGCGGCATTAATTCGACGAGGTTACAGGGGCGCGTCCGATAATCTAGCTGGTGGACAATCAATGCATCCCACGCAAGCGCACAGGCGCCAGACGAACCAGGCAAACAAAACACATACGTTCCATTTGCAACGCCTGCAACGGCTCGCGACTGCAACGTTGACGTTTTTATGTCTTCGTAAGATAGGACACGAAACATTTCGCCAAACCCGTCGATCTGTTTATCAAGAAGGGGCATCACGGCTTCTGGCGTTCCGTCGCGTCCCGTCACACCGGTTCCGCCCGTCGTCAACACAACTGAAGGGCTGTCATCGGCGATCCAACGCGAAATTTCAGCACGAATAGCGTAGATATCGTCACGGACTAAATGCTTCTCGTACAGTTTGTGTCCGCAATTTGTAAGGCGCTCCACGAGCAACTTACCCGACGTGTCTTCGGCCTCAGTGCGCGTATCGGTAATTGTCAGCACTGCAACTTGCAGCGGCAAGAATTCTCTTGATTGGCTCATTTATTTCGCTCACGATGTCCAGAATTGTTTACCCAGAGATGATTAAGTCTAACTGATCGCAAGGCACCCGTAGTAGTCGATATTATTCAAAATGGAAGAACAACGATTGGACAAATGGCTTTGGTGCGCGCGTTTTTTTAAAACGCGCGGTTTAGCTGCTGAGGCAATAAAAGCCGGCCGCGCGACGGTAAATGGCGTGCGCGCCAAACCGGCCCGAGTGATAAAGGCCGATGACCAGGTCGTGCTTCGACGCCCTCCATTTGAGCACCAGCTGACGGTTTTGGCGGTGTCCAAGCAACGGGTCGGGGCGAGTTTAGTTCACGAACTGTACTGTGAAACCGAAGACAGCCGTCAAGAGCGGGTTACCCTCGCACAGTCCATCAAAGACAGTGCCGTTATCGAAGAGCGCCATCCCGGAAAGTTGTCAAAAAAGAATCGCCGTGAACGTGAAAAAATCAAACGTTCGATGTAACTAAGATTAAGTGCAACGCGTTCACTCGGTCGCGCGGATGAATCCTGCCCGCCGATCGATGGCGAAGAAGTACCAGCCCATCGATACGCCACGTGCGGCAAAAAATAGTAAGAACGCGAACCACAAACCGTGATTGCCGAAATGCTGCAGCACATACCACGCTGGTGCGAAAACCAAAAAGCTAGAAAAAATCATGGAATTACGCATTTCCCGACCTTTCGTCGCGCCGATAAATATACCGTCAAATAGAAAACACCATACCGACACTAGCGGGGATATCGCAGCCCAAACTAGGTAGCGCTCGGCCTGGGTCCGAACCGCGCTGATACTCGTTAGCAGGGCAATTAATGAATGTCCGAACAGTAGATAAAGAGCCACAAAAACCATCGCAAACAAAAACGCCCACAAGGCACCGACACTTACGACCTGAACGAATTTAAGTCGATTTGATGCGCCAATTGAGGCCCCGACAAGCGCTTCAAGTGCATTTGCGAATCCATCAAGTGCAAGCGCAGTTAACATTTGGAAATTCAATAAAACTGCGTTCGCTGCGAGCACTGTATCGCCTTGGCGTGCACCTTGGTGAGTAAAAAATGCAAAAGTGGCTATCAAACACAGTGTGCGAACCAGAATATTAGAATTCAGGGTGAGCAACTGACGTATCTGCGACCATTGCCAACCAATCCTTACAGGTTTCTTATAGCGAGCCAATTCTCGGCTTACGAGCCATAAACCAAGTCCTGCCGAAAAATAGGCTGTGGCGAGCGCTGCATATCCTGCCCCCGCGATCCCGAGCTTCAGATAACTCACCAAGGCGATATCGAGCGCCGCATGCAGCGCGCACGGCAGTGCCGCCAGCCACATCGCGGAACGCGCGTTCTGCATGCCTATCAGCCACCCTATAAAGACCATCGTCACTAGTACGCCGGGCGCACCCCATATTTTGATGGCAAAGAATTGCGCCGCATGACTCGCAGACTGTTCGCTACTGTGGATAATATTTAACGCAAAGCTGATGATCTCCTGCCTAAAAAGCAACATCCCGATGGCGATAGTTAGCGCCACGAGCATCGCATCGCGTAACGTCGACAACATTCGCCGCACATCGCCCGCGCCATGCACTTGAGCTACGACGCCCGTCGTTCCCATGCGCAGGAATGTGACGCCCCAGTATAAGAAATCAAAAATAACGGCCGCGATGGCAATCCCGGCCAAATTGCTTGCATCGTCTAAATGGCCAATGACAGCGGTATCGACTAAGCCTAAGGTCGCGATAGAAATATTCGACAACATCATTGGGGCGGCCAGCTGCCATAATTCACGATGAGCCTTGGGTTGGCGAATCGATGCGATCAGGGACTCGCTGCCGGTCTTATAGGTCATTAAATTGTTCTACCGATTCGATATCTAGGGTTTACCGCTGTGAAAGGTGCGTTATGCTTCGGGCACACCTCAAAAATAATCGCAATATTCGTGATGCCGCAACAAATTGAGCCCGCGCAAGCGCAGACAATTTATTCTCGCCTTAGCAAGAATCTTATGCAGGTTATCCACGGACAACACGATACGATCCGCCTATTGTTGTCCGCGTTCTTAACCAATAGCCACGTGTTGTTGGAGGACCTTCCGGGAACGGGGAAAACGACTCTCGCGAAGGCGCTGTCACGTTCCGTCGGGGCTAAATTCCAACGCATTCAATTCACGCCGGATTTACTTCCGACAGACATCCTTGGGGTGTCCGTTTTTAATCCTCAAAACGCAACGTTCGAAGTTCATAGAGGGCCAATTTTCGCCGAAATTTTATTGGCCGATGAAATTAATCGCGCCTCACCGCGGACCCAGTCGGCTCTCCTGCAAGCGATGGGCGAAGGCGAGGTTAGCCTGGACGGCACCTTGTATCCACTGCCCAACTTATTTTTTGTTATCGCAACACAGAATCCTGTTGAATTTCATGGCACTTACCCGTTGCCCGAGGCACAGATGGATCGCTTTGCAATGCGGCTCTCGCTCGGGTATGTGAATGTCGACGAAGAAATGGCGATCGTCAATGCCGAAATCAAAGGAACGCCACTTAGCGATATAGCGAACTGTATCGACGAAGCTGACGTGGTCGCATTTGCTGATGCTGCACGACGAGTAGAGGTTTCGAAGGAAATCACGCGTTACGCAATCGAATTGATATCCGCGACTCGCGAAGAACCGGAATTAAGCCTCGGCGCCAGTCCACGAGCTTCAATTACGCTAATTAAGTGTGCTCAAGCGCTCGCGATTTTTGATGGAGAATCCTACGTTACTCCTGACCATATTCAAGAACTGGCACTGCCTGTAATCGCCCATCGATTAGTTGTCGATTCGAACGCCCTATTTAGCGGTGTGACGACTCTTTCTATCGTCACCCGTCTTCTCGCCGACGTCCCGGTTCCGCGCTGATTTTATGATCCGTCGGTGGATCACGCACCGCAAGCTTCGATCGTTTAGAAGCGTCTCGCGTGTCTCATTATGGTTTGAAACTCGGTTAACCCCGCTCGGACGAATCATCTTTGGCGCGGCATTCGCCGCGGCAGTTTTCGGCATCGACCCGAACCAAACATTCGCCCTTCAACTGGCCGCCGGGCTGTTCAGCATTCTCACCGTTGCAATGCTGCTGAGCATTCGTTGGCGCCCTAAAATTACGGTCTCGCGGATTGTCCCTGACACTGTCACAGTCGATCACCCGACCAGTTACTCGGTATCGATCCGTAATAACGGTGACAAACCAGAGGTCGACTTAGTCTTAGCGGACTTTTTAAAGTTTCAATACCCGCTGGTTGACGACTTTCGTCGCGCTACGATAAGTCAGCGCGACCAGAGCACAAATTGGTTCGATCGCATCGTTGGGTTTCCGCGATGGCTGGCGCTCGTACGTAGAAGCCGAGGGGCGCGGCTCGAAGCACTGGATCTACCGACGATACCCCCACACACGACCGTCAATGTCGGCTTTGCGTTTCAGTCATTGCGACGCGGCAAGTTGGTATTTACCCATCTTGAAGTTAGACGTCCGGATCCTCTCGGTATTTTCTTAGCGACGCATCGCATCGCTTGCTACGGGGAACTCGTGTCCCTACCGAAGCGCTACCCAACGCCGAGATTAGATTGGAATTCGCATCGTCATTTCCATCGCGGCGGTCTCACCCAAGTTGCAACGGTCGGGGACTCCGAAGAGTTTGTCGGTTTACGTGAGTACCGCCCGGGCGACCCTTTGCGGCACATTCATTGGCGAAGTTTTGCCAAGCGCGGAACGCCGGTTGTCAAAGAACACCAGGACGAATATTTCGATCGGCACGCCTTATTAATCGACACATTTCTAGGCGACGCTAGCGACACTGAATTCGAAACTGCTGTTTCGATCGCGGCGTCGTTTATCCTTTCTGAACGTCCGACGGACTCAATTCTAGATCTCGTATTCATCGATAGAAAAGTTTGGCGATTAACTACAGGACGTGGCTTGTCAAACAACCGGCAAGTCCTAGTGCAGCTAGCGGAATTGCACCCTTCACAAAATGATGATTTCGATCGCCTTGCCGCCTATCTCGGACGTTATCTAGAGCGTTTAGCAAGTGTCATAATCGTAGCGACAACTTGGGACGATACGCGTCAGACGTTCGTTAACGAATTGCAGCAGCGCGGCTTGCGTTGTCTCGTACTACGCGCCGGCGATAGCGAACGTGTGCCGGCCGGTGCGCATGCTAGCGCGGAGCCCCCAGATCTAAACACCGTGCGCCCGTCATTCGTCACTGAAGATATTGCTCGCATCACGCTCGCGGCAGGAAGAGTTACCAGATGAAGGCCGTTGGACTCAGGCTGCCGGTTCTATGGGTCGGCTTGTCGCTCGTCATTTGGGGTTGGCTGAGCAGCAATCTTTTTATCGGATTGATGCTGGCCCTGATCGCGGAGATCGGCAACTACTCACCGCTTAAGTGGGAATTCGACAGCAAGCATTTTTATCGCGTAGCCGACTTAAATAGCCTGCTGTTTGCGGTGATTGCTATTTACCAATTCAATGAACATTCGATCTACGCGATATACGAAATCCTGGCGCTGCTACCAGTGTGTCTATTTCCACTGCTCGCCGCAGAACGGTTTACAACGACCGGCGCGATCCCCTTAAGCGCACTCTTTTTGTCACTGCGAAAAAGGGTGCTGATCGACCCTGCAAAGGAGGAATACGTCGGCGTTGCGGGCCCGTATGTTCTAGTGTGTGCCTTGGCTGCGAGCACCGGCGATATGCCGCCGTCGCTGTACCTGCCAACTGCGCTCGTGCTTGTGATCGGCGTGTTAATTGGTCAACGAACCCGCCGTTATAGACTACTAACGTGGCTTAGCGCAGTTTGCGCTGTTGCTGGCGTGGCGCTAATTTACCAATTCGGGATCAGCACGGCCCAACGGCAGCTTGAAAGTTCGTTCGCCTATTGGGTTAATCAGTTTGCTTGGTTTCAAACCGATCCAAATCGGGCACGGACCTCGATCGGATCGATCGGACGACTAAAACTATCCGATCGGATTAGAGTGCGTCTATTCGCGCCCTTGTCTATTCCTTTGCCGGTTGTTTTACATGAGGCCAGCTATTCAGATTTCAATCTTGGTACGTGGTCGTCCAAGGACAATCAATTCACGGTCATCGATCCGGTGTCGAATAACCCGATTTGGAACCTTGAAACGCGACCGGATCTATCCGGCGCTCGCAATGGCAGAATCATCGTCACGCACTCTCGCGACGTTGAGGTAACGCCGCTTCCCTATGGCAGCCAGCATATCTCAGGCAGCGAGGTTATTGAGGTACAGCGATCCCAATATGGGACGGCACTTGTGGAAGCGCTACCGGGGCAATTTGAATATCGCGTGTCTTGGCAAGCCGAGCATCGCAGTATGGTTGCCCCGACGGATCATGATTTATCTGTTCCGGACAATTACCTGCCGACGATAGAAAAGGTCGCCCAGGAGATCGGATTACAAGATATTGCGCCACGCGAAGCCATAGGACGAGTGTCTAAGTTCTTTGCCGAGCAGTTCAAATACTCGCTGATCCAAAAAGGATTCTACCCAGGGAGGACACCGCTATCTCACTTCCTATTGAAAAACCGCCAAGGTCACTGCGAGTATTTTGCCACCGCCACCACCCTGCTGCTACGTCACGCAGGGATACCGGCACGCTATGCCGTCGGTTATTTAATCGATGAGTACTCAACATTTGAAGGCGCATTTGTCGCCCGGGCCCGGGATGCGCATAGTTGGGTAGAGGCGTACGTCGACGGCCGCTGGATAGTAGTCGATACGACCCCGAGTGATTGGTCCGAACTTGAGCAAGCCAACGCTTCCAGTTGGCAAGTCGTGCAGGACGCATGGTCATGGATTTCCAACCGTTACAGCCGCTTTGGTCGCACCGATCGCGGTTCCATCGGTGACTCGCTCATCTGGTTTGTGCCGCCGCTTGGTGTCTTACTTATTTGGCGATTGCGCAAACAAGTTCGGAAAGTGATTCTATCGGACGCGACCGATCCGCTTGTGGAACATAAGGGCATAGATTCCGAATTATACGAATTGACCACCGTGCTGCAGGACCAAGGCATCCGACTAGCCGCCGGGGATACGTTGGCCACATTTCTCGATCGAAACGTCGAAGCCAAGATAGGCGAGACGCTGCTACGGCGAATCGTTGATTTGCATTACCGCTATCGCTTCGCGGCACAGTCGTTGTCTGAATCCGAGAGGTCGGAATTGCGCGACGGCAGTAACACTTTTTGCGCACATTATCGTCACTGATGGTTTCCAGAACTGAGTTAAGCGCTTGCGAGTGCCTCACGCAGAATTGCGGCATCTTCAGCATCGCCGCGTTCTGCGAGGTAATCGTTAACCGTTTGCTTATCGAGCAGACCTTGCAACACCATCCGACTCTTTTCTCGCGGCGTTAATCCTTGGCTGCGTATAAAGTCGGCCTGCGAAATTGAGTTCGATGTAAGCATGTTGACGCATTCATTCGCTATATCACGCAGCACCGCGTAGTTCGGATCCAGGCGCAAACGAACGAATGCTGGCGAAGCCAGGTTATTTTCGTAGATGCCTCTTATTTCGAGCTTATAGCCGCCAATGAGAATTGGATTAATGGTTTCCTCAAGTTGCGCTTCAATCGTAATGAGGCGGCTGCTTGCAAGATCTGCCCAGCCGGAGCGACGGGCCTTGTCGTTACCTAAAATCGTGTAGATGTCGAGAATGTCATTGACGCTAAGGCTGCTATAACGATCGTGTACCAAAGTGTAGTTCCGCTCAACGGCGAGCGATTCGAACGACGAAAATCCGAGAAAGTGTACTGCAGTTGTGTACTGCGCCAGTGCCGAATTAAAACCGAGTCCGCAAACAAGCTGGGCCGCATTCAGCCCAAGCGATTGGGCAATCCGCGTGCGACGCGCGTTCTGGTCGCCTTGTGGCGCGACCCGTGTTGACGCGAGCATTTCGCCAAGTTCTTGGCGGCCCGCGTGGAGTAATGATTCGACAGAATACAATTTCTTTTGCTACCACGACGCGAACAAACGCGCACCTATTACTTTGGTTTCCATCTCTTCTAAATCCTTCATGCCGAAGCGAACACAATCGCCATTCTTTAGACTAAACCGCCAGCCGTGTAACGGGCATTCTACTTCTCCGCTGCGAATGTCGCAGAATGCTAGTGACGCTCCGTGATGCGTGCACTTCGCATCGAATACTCGCCACGCATCCTTGTCTCGCGACGCAAACACGTTGCGACCATCGCACTCGAGGATCTGAAATTCGTACTCGCTGTCAACCGCGCAGATGTCGTGCCACTGGCTGTCTTGTTCGACGTCTGGATTGTCGTGGATCAGCACGCCACAATCCAGCAAAACATCGATAGCCCAGATAGTTTTGCTGAGCCCCAGCGCGGGAAATGCCATCATGATGGAATCGAGAATTTCGTCACTCGAGATACCATCACGTACGGCCTTCAATGCGTACTGTCGTAGACCTGATTCGGTCTGGTTTGCGACTTTTGTGATAATTGAAATTAGCGCGCGAGTTCGCGGGTCTAGTCGTTCGCCGTTTTTGCGTAGAAAACTGAAGTACGCTTCCATTGCCTCTGGCCGCGCTTCGCTTAAATACTTTAATGCTTTGCTCACTGATTCCGCTCAATACTGGATACTGGGATTTCGAGTCTGCGTTTGCACACCGGATGCAACGCGCAATGCTGCGAAGGCTAGCTCAATCACGTCTCAAACTATCCCGCACCGCAATTGGCGTCGGGTGACGCATCACCACCCAATAGCTCGACACAATGAAGGTAAGCAACGTTGCAAACTGGATAACATAAGACGCTCGGTCGGCGATTATGCCCGATTCGAAGGCCAATACCGCTATCAATAGGCTAAATTCGCTAACTTGACCAAGCCGCGCACCAATTTCTGCCGAAACCCGACGCCGCTCACCCGCTCTAACGAGTAGCACGCGAAATATCAGCGGCTTCAATATCAACATCGCGCCTGCCAACACGAGGCCCGGCAGAAGGATCGGCGGCATCATTGCTGGATTAAACCCTGCGCCGAGCGAAAAGAAAAATAGGATCAGAAAAAAATCTCGTAACGGGCGCAGGCTGTCGGCAATAAACATCGACGCCGGACACGAAGCGAGTGCGACGCCGGCAATGAAAGCGCCAATTTCGTGCGAGAGACCTAAGGTAGCCGCCAATTCGGCGATGCCGAGACACCAGGCGATCACGAGTAGAAAAATATACTCTTGGATTTGGTCAAAGCGCCGCAACAACGGTTCTATCATCCAGCGCTCGAGCCCGTAGGCGATCGCGATCAGAACAGGCAATGCGATAAGTTCACGTGCCATACCGTGAAGCGGATTGTCGCCAACCCCATAACCCTGAATAATAAGCAACACCAATATCGCGACAAGGTCCTGCAACAAAAGGACACTAATAATTACCTGTCCCGTGTGCTGATGATGCAACGTCGTAGTTGGTAGCAATTTCAAGCCGATGATGGTGCTGGAGAACATCATCGTGCAACCAATTAACAAGGCCTCGTGCCAGGCAAAGCCGAACGCCGTTGCGATGGAAATACCAACAACCGCAAAGGCGGTGCAACTCAGCACCGTAACTTTCAGTGCCTCCGCGAGCATCTTCCAAAGTTTCTGCGGCAGCATGTTAATGCCGAGTAAATACAGCAAAAACATGATGCCAATTTCAGAGACGTCCTCGATCCACGTCGGATCGTCTATGAAACCGCCTCCCCAGGGTCCAAGTATCACACCGACAAAAATATAAGCGACGATCATCGCCTGACGTGCGTACAGCGCCATCGTCGCTAAGACCGCCGCGCCCGCAAAAATCAAGAAAATCGAAAATATTGCCGAACTGCTGCTCATTGCGATAGCAACCGGAAACCGCGGCTCTGGGATCCCGGACCCGATTGTCGAGGCGGAAAATAGTTTCGTTTGTTCATACCCAAGACCTTACTCGACATCAATGGCGACCAATGCTAGTGCAACACAAGTGGAATAACTAAGTAACCCACTGCGCTGATAGTTACGAGCGCCAACACATTCATTATGAGCCCCGCCTTAGCCATATCCATCCCTCGAATGCGACCGCTGCTGAATATTATCGCGTTTGGCGGCGTGGCCACGGGCAGCATAAACGCACAACTGGCGGCCAGAGCGATCAAGGGTACGACAACGTCGACGTCAAGCCCGAGCAGCGGTGCGCTCGCCGCTAATACCGGGACAAGAGTGGCCGTGGTGGCGATATTGCTCGTCAATTCCGTCAACAATATAACTAACGCCACAATGATTGCGATTAATAAAAGCGGCGAGTCTATGGGTATTCGCGAAATCCACTGACCGATTACTTGATCGGCTCCCGTCGCATTGATCGACGCCGCTAGACTAAGGCCACCACCGAACAATATTAAAGTGCCCCACGGCAGATCGCGCGTATCCGCCCAGTCCAATATGAATTTGCGCTGGGCGACATCGACAGGCAACACAAACAAGGTCGCAGCCGCGATTAGCGCAATAGCCGCGTCAGTGAGATTAATAAACGGAAGGTAGCCAAAGATCGAGATATCTTTAACAAGAGGCCGTAGCAGCCACGCGAATACAAGAGCAAGAAAAACAACGATGGTCCCGCGCGCCGCAAAATCGAGCTCTCGCCAAACCAAGCCGGGTCCGCTAACGATTTTATCAGCGGGGTTCGCGGATCGTGCCAAGGCGAATTTAACTCGGGTTAGATAGAACCATGCGCTGGGCAACAAAATAGCGCTGCAAGGGACACCAATTAGCATCCACTGCACAAACCCAAGGTCTACCTGCATTACGTCATTGAAATAGGATGCAACGAAAAGATTTGGTGGCGTCCCTATCAAAGTCGCCATGCCACCGATCGAAGCGCTGTATGCGACTCCTAGCAATAGACAGGTCGCAAATTCGGTGTTTTCCGCGCGCCCAGCAATGACGCTCAACGCGATTGGAAGCATCATGATCGTGGTTGCGGTGTTTGACATCCACATGCTCAGCGCAGCTGTCGCCAACATAAATCCCCCGACAAGCTGCGCCGGTTCGTTGCCAACCCGGCGCAAAAGGCTCACTGCGAAACGCCGATGTAATCCCCATTTTTGCAATGCAATGGAAACAATGAATCCGCCTAGAAATAAAAAAATAAGTGGGTGGGCATAGGCTTGCGCAGACGATTTGAGCGTGCCGATGCCAAGGAGCGGGAATACAATTACCGGTAGAAGCGCGGTGATTGCCATCGGTATGGCTTCCGTAATCCACCACAATGCCATCCAAACAGCGAGCGCAATAGCGACCCTCGCGCCGAAACCAATCAGGACTTCTTCGGCGCTGCCGTTAAAGTAGGTTGGCGGTAACGAGAGATAAGCCGCAACTGCGCTAATCGGTCCTGCAAAAATGGATACTTTTACGAGATTTACTTGCATATTTACGTGCGGTTTGCCTGTAAGGTGGCGAAGGAACTTGCTCGGGAAATGAAAAGTCGCGCGACGGCGTTAGCCCCACTTTCCTCAAGTCCCCGAACGGTAAGGATAAACACTTTCCTATTCTCAACTAGAATGATAGGATGTTCCCATAACTCCCTGTACTTCATACAAAATATTGTTGAATAATTAGACCGCAATGTTAACTTTTGAAATTTCCGGCGCGCAGATCGACGGCGCCCGAGATTACCAGGAAGACGCCTTTCTCATCACCCACTTGGGCAGTTCTGAGAGCGAGGGCGGCTCACTAGTAATCGTTGCCGATGGCATGGGCGGGCATGCAGCAGGCAATGTCGCCAGTAACATGGCAGTACAAACTTTTAATAAACACGTTACCAGCAATTTCCCGAACGACAACCTAGCCGGCATCCTGCGCGAATCCGTCAATCACGCGAACAGCTCAATCTCCGAAACGGTCCGCGAAACCGCGGCACTGAAAGGTATGGGATGCACCTTGGTTGCCGTAGTAATGGACAGTAGTGGTATCCGCTGGGTAAGCGTGGGTGATAGTCACCTTTACCTAATCCGAAAAAACGAACTCAACAAAAAAAACGCCGACCATAGTTATGGCGGGTTCCTCGATCGAATGGCCGCTGAAGGCACCCCAGTCGATCCAGAAGCAGGATTTTCTCGGAACATGCTAATGAGCGCCTTAACGGGCGAAGACATTGCTGAGATAGATTGTCCTGAGTCGCTAGTGGAACTTAAAGCTGGCGACCGATTGATCGTGGCGAGCGATGGTCTTGATTCTCTTAGTCAGGGGAAAATTCTCGCGTTTTCAAATGAGGCATCTACTCCCAAAGAATGCGTAGATGCATTGTTGGAAGGTGTGGAAAACGCGAAGATGCCGCGTCAAGACAATACCACTGTCATAATTGTTGATGTCGGCGAGAGAGATGACACCGTGCCACCAGCGGTTGCACCGAGGTCGTCCGAATCCCTAAATGCTCTTGGCGAAAGTCTGGATACGGTCGCTCCGGCGGCGTTCGTTGTAGAAGATGACGAACCGAGAAAATCAAGCCTGGGCCTGATCATTGGACTCGTTACAGTTCTCGTGATCGCCATAGCAGCCGGCAGTTATTGGTTCATGAATCAGAACGATAAAGTCGACAAGCCGCTGATGGTCGAACACGGAGGTGAGATTCTCGAAGAAGAACAAGCCACCGACACGGCTATTGAAGAACCGCGAGACGACGAACTAGCCAGCACGGAAATTGCCAGCGCAGACGACCCACAGGCGATGCCCGCCGCTCTGCCAGAGCCAGTCACTGAACCGACGGTAGAAGCCGGCATAGTATTCACAGACACTTTAAAGTCCGGTGGGACCGCACCAGAAATGGTTTGGATTTCCGGCGGACGAATGTTGATGGGCAGTCACGAAAGTACCGCTGCGTTTACAGAACGTCCACAGCATACGGTGACGGTGAAAACCTTCGCCATGAGCGCTCGCGAAGTCACCATTGCCGAATACCAGAAATTCGCAAAGGCAACTGGCCGCAAACCACCCAAGACAGGTGGACTCAACGCTAAAATTTACCCGGTATTCTTCGTCTCGTGGAACGACTCATTAGCCTACACAAAATGGCTGTCTGCTCAGACGGGCAAGAAATATCGCCTTCCGACGGAATCCGAATGGGAATATGCGGCGCGCGCAGGAACAACGACAGCGTACTGGTGGGGTCGAAATTTAGGTAGCGACCATGCCCATTGTTTCGCGTGCGAGACCGATTTGGATTCACGCCACCCTACCCGCGTGGGCCGCTTCAAGCCCAATGCATTCGGATTATTCGATTTAGCGGGTAATGTTGAAGAGTGGGTCTACGACTGCTACCACAATAACTACGACGGAGCTCCGAACGACGGTTCGGTCTTTGAAGGCGGCGATTGCTCTCTGCGCGTAACCCGCGGTGGAGCATTTTCCAACGGACCGAAAGCCCTACGGTCGTCTGCGCGGTCAAGCTTCCGCGTCGATCGTGGCAACGACAGTATTGGGATCCGTGTCGCCAGAGAACCCTAGGTAAACGGCTGCACCGCAGTCGCGTGCGAACTTTTGAAGCGCTCTTTGTATCCAGTTGCACTGCTCACTCCGGCTCACGGACATTGAACGACGAACGCTAACTTCCTGTTGAACCGGTCTTATCTGCGATGTGCCGCGCATTATGTTCGCGCGAACTAATACCAACCTCCTCCCGGCAGGCCTTACTAGCCGACCTTATTGGCCTGGGTTGATGGCCTTGTTAAGGCCTTAATTTAGAATCGAATTTTCATCGTCCAGCGGCATGAACGTTGCTCGGTAATAAATTATCTAGAGATATGTGCGACCCCTGCCCTCCCAGTTAATGGCGGCTATGCGCCGAGCCCAAGCGTCGCATACGATCGCAGTGGCAGTTTATCGGAGTTCCGGCGGCGTGTGTGACGCCTCAAAATCTTGGCTATCGTCAAGCTGGAAAATTGTTGTCCGTAAATACACTAAAAGCGCGAGGCTCGGTAACGCCAATAGAATCGTGGCGGCATAGAAGCTATGCCAACCATAGTTGTCGACAAACGTCCC
>JBLFWZ010000074.1:0-17293 GCA_047611905.1 Gammaproteobacteria bacterium
TGGGAAGAACCCGATAAAAGAGTTGCCTGGCAGACGGATGTTGACGATCGGTACGAGTTGTAATTCAAAAATATCATCGCGATCGTCATCACCGCCGAAGCCGAATTCATTGCGTATACCCAATCCGAGAAAGCTACCCTTTGGTAACCAGTCGGGAAAATATGATGCGAAACCGATCGGCACTAAGCTATATTTTCCGGTACCGAATTGATCTTGGGTCGCAACAGGAAAGATGGCTCGCAATCCAAACCCGAACGACGTCTTACCCTTCGGCGGAAGAATAAAAAATGCCTGGGTTAATAGGTCGCCAAAGCCTTCATCCGTACTTCCGTTGCGTTTGTCCGGACCTGGCAAGTCACTGAAAAAGAACCCTTGGCTAATGCGCGTATTCAGTTTCCAGCCATTATCGAGGACGATCGGGTGATCGACTCTTGTCGTTAGCTTAACGAGCTCGAGATCACTCGTTATCTGCTGGTACTTGACCCTCAAATCGAGCCGTGAACGCGGCCGCGTCGGGTCCTGGCCGAGGTTTACCTTTCCTTCGGCAGCGAAACTATTGCATCCGCCACACAGCAGCCAAATACTGATAACCATCTTAGCGAGACGTTGCATGGGTGACAGGACGCACGTTTATGCGATCCTGGTTGTTCAGGTCCGCGGGTTGTTGAGGGACGAAGCAATTATGCAGCTAAGGCGGCACGCATTGCTACTGAAGCAGTAATTTTTTTCAGCCCAACCCCACGACATTGAAGTTGATCCGGGTTTAGGTTCGGCGTCTCGCGCAAAGAAAACAGCTTAGCCAAAATTCTCCGCGCAGATTGTCATGTTCCGCACTCGAATCGAAGAACAGTACACAAGCGCGCCGCTTGCATCGATCTAGCCCCTAGATGGATCCGATGCTCGTGCCACCGCAGACAAATAGATTCTGTCCCGTGACGAAACTGTTTTCTGGAGCGATAAAAAATCTCACTGCACGCGCCACGTCATCCGGCAGCCCCAAGCGTTTTACCGGTATTTTCTTGGCTAGATCAGCCAATAGTTCGCTGTTCTCGGGCACGACGGCATGGAACATTTCGGTCGCTTCAATGGGTCCGGGCGATACCGTGTTAACCGTGATGCCATGCGCTGCGAGCTCCAGAGCCCAGGTCCTAGCCATAGCAATCTGTCCTGCTTTTGTTGCGGCGTAACTGGTGCGCGTTGCCATGCCGACCGAGGCGCGCGATGACATTAGAACGATGCGTCCGAAACCTGTTGCTTTCATGCTCGGGGTAAGCGCTTGCGCTATCTGGATCGCAGCGCCCAAGTGCAGTTGATTTAGGGTGTCGAGATCGTTGAGATCAACGGCTGCGAGTAGGTTCGGTTGAATCAAACCTGCGTTGTGGATGAGCGTTTGAGCACCACATTTCGCTAGTTCTAGGCAAACGGTCTCAAGTGCCGGTCTATCGGTAAGATCAACTAAGTGATTCGTGATGGCGGCGTGCTCAATTGGCACGGGTCGCCGCGCTAGGTTGATCACCTGGTATCCGTCACTCAACAAGTATTCGACAATCTTTAATCCAATGCCGGTGCTGCCGCCGGTGATCACGGCGCAAGGTTTGTTATTCATATTTTTTTGTCAAATCTCGCTTGTAGTAAGTCGCTGTCGTCCGGATCCGTAAGCGCGCCGAAAACGCCGTCGCCGACCGCATCGACTAACGGGACCAAAGTCACCGCCGTGTCGTGTTCGAGAAACTTCAGGGTGTGTGCGAAAACGATGGGCCCGGCACTTATTTTTACCGATACGATTGGCCACGGAGAATTGCCATCGAAGTCTTGCGCCAAACTGTTACGGACGAGCACGCAGGCGACCACGCAACCAGCGGGGTCAAACGCCGTCAGTTCAAGAGCATCACTCAGACACTGGCGACAAATTTCGCTTGGCGGGTATTGAACGGCGGAGCAACGTTGACAGGTCGGCAGTTCAAGTCGCCCGTCGATTAAGGTCAGACTTAACTTTTCGCCTGCCGGGCTCCTCGGTCGTGATGGTCGATCAGTCATGTCCGGTACTCAAGATCGCCGCGCTGCTGCATAGACCACGATCATAATTGATCATGCCAAACCCCGTCACCAGTGCGCTATCCGCCTCACGAACTTGATTCCTCCCTGCCGAGTGAGTGAGCTGTCGGATCGCTTCGACGATACCAAGAAAACCTCCTGCCGCGCCGGCCTGTCCCACGGATAGTTGTCCGCCGCTCGTGTTGTGCACTGGTCCGTCACTGTCAAAACGTAATTCGTGATCTCGCAGGTAGCGCGCCGCTTGTCCCTCGCCGCATAACTGCATTCCTTCTAGTTGCAACATAACTATCACGGGATAGTCGTCATAGGTTTCGATGATGTCGATTGCGTCTGGCTTTATTTGCGCTTGTTCGTATAGCGCGACGCCGTAGCGCGACCATCCCGATCGTAATTGCACCGGATCGTTTGAGAAGGCATTAAATGCTTCGAACGCGCTGTTGATATAAACATAAGGAATGTTAAGCGCGCGGGCCCGTTCTTCGCGCATCACGAGAAACGAATCGGCCCCGGCGCACGGCATCACGCAATCGAAAAGATGCAGTGGATCAACAACCGAACGGGCCGTCAGGTACGCCTCTAAATCCAGTGGTTTGTGTGCGAACAATGCGTGGTCGCAATGATTTGCGTTGTAACGCTGGGCAACGCAGATGCGTCCAAAATCTTCACGCCGCGCGCCATACCGATCCATATAACTTTGCGTCAATAGCGCAAAGGGTAAATTCGGTCCGGCCGCCGCGTACGGATAACTCGCATCCATTGTCGCGGTACTAAAATTTGCGACCAACTGCGAAAACGTATTCGGCTTCGACGTGTCGGCACCGATGCAAGCCATGACTTCAACGTCACCTGCTTGCACTGCCCGAGCTGCTCTGCGCGCGGCAATCACGCCGGAAGCACCGCCGAACGGCAGCGCTTCGAGGAGTCGAAGTTCCAAGCCGAAGTATTCTGCGAGGCTTGCTGGCGTGTCCGGTGACAACGAGAAACTCGCGATCGCTAATCCATCGACGGCCGATTTTTCTAGGCCGCTAAGCCGCAGCATCTCGGCCAGCGCGTTGCCAGCAAACCAAGGTACGCCGTGCTCGCTGTAGCGCGTGTAACCGAAGCTAACTGGGGCCGCGAGTACGACTCCAGCGAAGATGTTTTTCATGCGCTTGGCCTGCGCTTACGCTCGCGAAGATCAAACAAAGTAACGTCCGGCCGACGCCGTTCAAGATTGTCTTTGGCAAGTACTTTGATCTCATCGCGTTTCGGTTTTTGGGTCGCAGTGAGTGGCAGTGCGTCGAGAAACATGATGTAACCCGGTGTCTTAAAATAGGCCAGCGAGCCGAGGCAATGCTCGAACAACGCTAGCGCAGTCGCTTCAGTTGGCAAATGATCGGGATTTAAAACGATGCATGCCATCACCTCGTCGCCGCGGATTTCGTCCGGCACCGGTGTCACTGCGAGCGCCGCAGGAGCCGCGTGTCGGGATAATACGGCTTCGACTTCTAAGGCCGCGATATTCTCGCCACTGCGTCGAATAATATTTTTACGCCGATCGACAAAACATAAACTGCGGTCGGCCAATTCACGCGCGACGTCACCGGTATGCCACCAACCACCATCCCATCCTAGCGCAGTCGCCGCATCATTGAGGAGATAGCCGCTGAAAAACCCTTTGTGCGGATTCTCGCCGGTCGCGCGAACGAGCAGTTCACCGCCTTCGCCTGAGGCGACATCAATACCTGTTTCATCAACTAAGCGAAATTCGAGCCTACGACGATCCGGTTTTCCAAAACATGACTGACCAATATGGCGCGGCTCATAATTAGCAATAACGCATACAGCAGTGCCGGTTTCTGTCATCGCCCAAGCTTCTATCAAAGGAAATCCAAAACGCTGTTCAAATGAATCGTGGTGCGCTGGGTTAACCCCTGCGCCGAAACCAAACTTAAGCTCGGCGATTTTCTCACTCGGATCGGCATCGAGCTGTAAGAGTATTGCCGGCATAACGCCGAGATAGTGGATCACCGTGGCGCGAGATTCCCTGACTGCTTGCCACCAAGATTTCGCATGGAAACGATCGAGTTGCACGATGCAGCCACCGGTAATAACCATCGCCATTAACGAAGTACCCATCGCGTTCATATGGGTTAACGGCAATGGCGTGATTAATCGCTCCCGGCCTGGTTCCAAGGTGCACAGGCCGCCGATGTCTCGATACCAGCGACCCATTTCGAGAAAATATTCGTTCGACAATATGCAGCCCTTCGGTTGGCCGGTACTGCCTGAAGTAAATAGGATTGCGCATTCCGAGTGCTCGTGGGGAGGTTCGGCGGAGGCCCCTTGGGGCGCTTGCGCTAACGAATCAAACTGATCGATATCGGTAGCGGCCACCGCTTTACTGCACTCGGCAACCGCAGCCCGCACGGAGAGTTCATGCTCCGCGACGTAGAGCAGTAAACACGCGCCGCTGTGGTCGATTAAGTACGCTTGTTCAACGGCACTTAACTCCGGGTTAACCGGGACAACGCTCGCACCTAGTGAATTAAGCGCGAACCAATGGAAAATAAACGCGGGTCGATTACTGAGCATTAGTGCGACCCGGTGGCCGCCGCCAAAACCCGCACGTTGATAGCGGCTAATGAGACCTTGGATTATGTGATCGGCCTCGCGATAGGCAATGTCACCTGCTTCTATTGAATAACGTTCGGCAACACTGTTAACGACATGTAGGAACGCGTGATCGGGAAACCTCGCGCACGTTTCAACGAAGGCTTGGTAGACGGTATTAGCACTCATACGAACACCATGGGCAGCCAAGCAATCGCCTTAAGAAGAAATCGCCGACCACTGATCGCGCAAATGCTGAGCCGACATCAGCGACGTTGCGTGCAAGGTGAACGTGGAGTTGACGCAAGAGCTGGTTGGAAACACACCGCCGCCGCCGATAAACAGATTGCCGACGTCGTGAGCTTGTGAATATTGATTGACCACCGATTTCGACGGATCAGCACCCATGATTGTGCCGCCCATGATGTGTTGCCCGCCAAGCGGCCCATGCCATGCATCCGTGGCGCCGGCTGCAAGAGTAATTTCCACGCCTTCTTTAGCCGAGATTTCCCATAACTTGAGACAGTCTGTCGAGTATTCATAAACAGTCCGTGCCAAAGGAAAACCGAATGCGTCTTTATCACTCGACAGTTCGACCCGGTTGTCGACGTTAGGTTGGTCTTCGCAAACGCCGACCATTGCGCCGATATGGCGCGCGGCGTCGTGCATAAATTTGTGTAAAGCCTCGCCATAAATATCCGGGCGGCTCATTGCGATACCGAGCAAGTCGTTCGGCTTAGTCGCCAAGCCAATTTCCCATTGACGAGAGCCGTAAGCGCCGGCATCCGAATCCTTGGCGAAGCCATCTTGATTGAACAGTTGCCCGCCGGTCGCTCCGAAAAAACTATTCGTTTCTTGCGGGAACATACCGTAGACCATGACGGCTGCGTGGCTCAATAAATAGCGACCTACTAAGCCGCTCGAATTAGCGATCCCGGCCGGTGTCGCCGCATTGGCCGAATTTAACAAAATGCGAGGGTTTTCCACCGTGAACGCGGCCAGCACCACGCTTTCGGCCTCTTGCACATGGCGAACGCCTTGGCCGTCGTAATACTCAACGCCGGTCGCGCGATCGCCGCGTTCATTCATCATCACTCTGGTGACCGTGCTTTCGCTTTGCAGCTTGGCACCGGCAGCAACAGCGCGCGGCAAGTACACGGCGAGCGGATTGGCTAAGGCACCGGTCGGACAACCCGCATCGCACCAACCATCCCAAATACACGCCGGCCGACCTTTGTACGGACGCGACAATACGGCGATGGGGATCGGGCTCGTGTGCAGCCCCATGGCTTCAAATCCTTTCGCAAACGCCTTGCCGTGTTCATTCACAAGGATTGGTGGCAGCGGATAAGGCGCGCCGGGTGGACGCCAAATTTCTGCCTCGGCGTCGCCGGAAATGCCGACATCTTCCTGAATTTGATCGTAGTAAGGACGCAGGTCGTCGTATTCGAACGGCCAATCTAGGCCGCGGCCATACAAGGTCTGTGCTTGCATGTCTTCGGGATGGTAGCGCGGCCACACGCCGTAATGATGCATGGCCGCGCCGCCAAATCCGTGTCCAGAGTTAAAGTTGTACCAAACCGGGTGCGGACCTGTTTCTTCAACCATCGCGGCGCCTGTTTTTAAGCGACGCGCCCATATCTGTGAGCTGTACAAGTCATCCAATGTCCGCGATTTACCGCCCTCTAGAACGAGGACGCTGCGACCGGATTCTGCCAAGGTCGCCGCGAACACGCTACCCGAAGCCCCGGACCCGACCACCAGCACATCGACTTTGTCAGCCATTACCATTTCTCCGTCGGCATGATGTGGGCCATATAGGGAATATTCAGCTGATCGAAGCCTTCTTTCGTTCCGTAAACGACATCAACCGCATCGCTGCGTACCATCATATAAAAAAGCGGCGGTGGTGGACCATTCCACTCAGGTACTTCGCCGCGCCAAATGAGATCAGTGAGCGCGTTTTTCTGGGTCATCGTTAAACCATCGAACGGCTTAGCGAATTTAGCCAACGCTTGGTCTCTTAGCGCAGCAATGCCGCCTGAATAAAATGTGGCGAAGGGGGCTTTGATTTGCGGAAAATATTTGCACATCAACAAACACTCTTGGGGATCCGTTGCAAGCTGGTGATCGACGAAATGAGCGACACCGGCAGCCGCCGCGCCAGGTAATAGGTGATCGGAAAATGCGGCTAGCAAAGCTGCATCGTCGTTAGCAAGCACCTTAAATTCGATACCGTTCGCGTACGCTTCGCGCGGTGTTAGCAGGCTTGAAATACCCCCAACGTTAAACGCAAGCGCGCCGAGTCCGGTGTTGCGAACAAATTTTCGGCGGTTTATGTCGTCGGGAGTCATAATGTGTCTCACTGCTAACAGAGTTTTAGAAGCAGTCTCAAATTCATCCGCGACTGCTTATTATTTCGAAACCGTTACTGGTCGTCTTAAACGGCGGGCGGCTGGATCAAGACCGATTCGCCAAAGTACTTTAAGTATAAAATATTTTCCACTCTTCGCGGGCTGCGTTTTTTGCCTGGACCGCTCACCTAGCCCGCTCATATGACCGGCACGCACGGTGGAGCTAATCGTGTTCGGCTAGAGTCGCTTTGCCCGCCCATGCAGGACATCAGTAGCGCGACTTTCCAGATGCCAGCCGGATTCACGCACTCACCGTGGGCGTGAGCCGGTTTTCCGTTGCGTATGAACTTCATTAAACACTATGAGGAGCGGAAATTACGATCGGAGCATACTCGCTTGGCTTCAGGGCTCGATCTCGCGGCCGGATTCTATTCGCCTCCTTAGCCGCTTCCAGCGGTTTAACGGCTTCCACCCCCAGGTCGGAGTTGCTACCCTACGCCGGCATTTGTCGTCGCCGCTATTTCGACCTCGAGGCACAAACGGGGAGATTCCGACTGATGCGATTTGGCGTTGCGGCATGAAAACAATAAAACTATTTCCGAGGGATTTACCAGATGTTTGGAGTTGACCCCCTAGTCTTCTGGGGCTGGACGTTCTTGACCATGTACATGGGCTTGATGGTGCTGTTCGGTTTCGTCGGTATGAAACGAGTGCAAGGTGGCGACGATTTCGCCACTGCTCGCGGCAGTTATGGTCCCGTATTTTTAGCCTTCGCAATGACCGCAACGGCAGCCAGCGGCGCTACGTTTTTGGGTCTTCCGGCCTTAGCCTACACATCCGGAATGTCAGTATTGTGGTACGCCTTCGTCTACCCACTAGGTATCTACACGGGTGTTCTCGTGTGTCTACATGGCATACGCCGAGCCGGCGAAAGTTTCGGCAGCCGTTCGATGCCGGAATATCTCGGCGATCGATACGACTCCGAAGTACTGCGAATTCTCGCGGCCTTATTTTCGATGTTGTTGTTGTTTTATCTTGCTGGTCAGCTGCTGGCTGGGGCCGTGATGTTCTCAAGCATGCTGGGACTCGGCATGTTCCCGGCACTTTGCGTCACCGCGCTCGTGTTGATGTTTTACGTCGTGATGGGCGGCGCGCATGCAGACATCCTCACCGATGGTGTGCAAGGCGCTTTGATGCTAGCGCTCGCCGGGCTCGTCCTTTGGATGTTCCTAACCGGCTTTGGAATCGAGGGTGGGTTCGACGGCATGATCAGCCAACTCCACGCGATTGATCCGGATCTCACGGCAACCATTCATCCTAGCCATCCATTATTTGACTCGAAATGGGATTTGTTCGCGATTTTTTGCGCGCATTTGCCGCTCGGTTTGTTACCGCACATCGGTAATAAATTATGGGCCTTGAAGAGCGACCGGGATCAGAAAAAGTTCATTACCTTAGCGTTTATCTTCGGCATCATATTGCCGGCCATCACCTGTGGCGGGATCCTTGCACGAGTGGTTCTGGGTGACGCCTTATTCGCCGACAACATGAGTCCAAACCAAGCTATCCCGGAACTTTTCATCGCGCTATTGCCTGCATGGGCAGCTGCACTGATCGGCGCTGGGGTACTCGCGGCCGTTATGTCCACGGCGGACGGATTGGTTGTGTCGACCGCGCAAATTTTCGCAAATGACATTTACCGCCGATCGCTTGCACCGCGTTGGATGTCGCATCGAAGTGACAACGATATCGATCGTATCTCGCTATTAATCAGCCGGATTGCAACAGTGGTTGTCTTGGTAGGCGCGGTCGGCCTCGCTTGGGTGACGCAGGACAAGAATGTCGTGTTGATCGTTTGGATCGGCATTGGCGGAATGATGGCAGCGTCTGCGGCGCCGATGTTTCTCGGCGTCCTATGGCGCGGCGCAACTCGCGCGGGATCGATTACTGGCTTTATCGTTGGCGGTGTCGCCTTTATCGTGTTCCACTCTGGCATCATTGATGCTGCGTGGTTCGCTGGCAGCCTACTCGAGGGACCCGGGGGGTGGCTGGCCAGCCAGTCGACCAATCCTTTCGCGTGTGCAACCTTAGGCGGGTTTATGTCTATCGCCGCGATGGTCGGGGTTTCCTTATTTACCGATCCTCCGTCTGAAGCGCACTTGAAACGAGTATTCGGGTCGTAGTTGCGTTGTTATTCGATCGAGATGCTGTGAGTCGATCGAAGCAGCACGTGGATCTGACTTAAATTTATGGCAAATATGTAGAACCGGCCGAATTGTTCAGCGGTGGCGATGGGTAGCGAACGATCCAAGCGGACTGACTCGAGCGCTTCGATCCGTAACATCGAAATTCCGCGATTGCGGTTTAACTCTTCGTCACGATAAGGAGACCAAAATGATCCGCGTCGCCGTAGCTTTCGTCGTTTTGCTATCAACTTTCATCGTTCATGCTGAAGATGCTGCCCAATCTGGCGCATCGACAGCGTCGTCCAAGGACTATCTGCCATCAAAATGGTGGCCATCGACGTGGGGTGCGGATGATCAACGCGGCGCACTAAATCGACTCGGCCCAGCAAAAACCCTAGCTGCCGCCTCGCTCATTACGACCGGCACGATCTACGACATGGGTCGCACCTTCGAAGAAGACATGCCGCTGTTCGCACTGACGCCACAAGAGCGCAAATACACGCTAACTGTTCCTGGCGCGCCTTCGTGGGGACCGCTCGGTGACAACAAATTGGTTTGGAACGAGGACTATATTGCTGGGCATTTAAGCCAGGACGGAACCCAATTCGACGCGCTAAGCCACATGGGGACGGATCTCGGAGCGGGTGGCAACCTCAATGAGATCCGCTACTACAACGGCCATACGCATGCGGAGATTGGCACCGGTCGTGGTTTTACTAAGCTCGGCGTGGAACACGTCTCACCAATCTTCACGCGCGGGGTCCTGCTCGATATCGCGGCCTTGCGCGGGCGCACCATGGAGTGCTCGGAAGAAGTGACAGTCGCCGATCTCTTGGCAGCATTGACACGCCAAGGACTCGCTGAAAACGTATTACAACCTGGTGACGCCTTGTTCTATAACACCGGCTGGGGTCGCTATTGGAAAACAGATAACGATAAATTCAACGGCTGCACACCGGGACTGTCGGACGAGGCTGGTGACTGGGTCGTAGATCAACAAGTCGTCTTGGTCGGCACAGACAATTGGGGAGTGGAGGCGATACCGGGACCGGATCCGAAATTGTTCGGGCCTAACCACCAGAAATTCCTTGTCGAAAATGGCATCTATATCATCGAAAACCTAAATTTCGATCGGTTAATCGAGGCACAAGTTTACGAGTTCGCATTCGTCGTCGGCACGTTACCGCTGAAAGGCGCCACCGGCTCCCCAGTCCGCCCATTTGCGATTAAGTGAAGCGGGTTTTGCATAGCAATCACGCCGTAGCAGTGACCGCCAAATTCGGTTCGCGCGAAACGCTCCCCGGAACAGTTAATTTCTTCTTGTCACCACGCAACGTCGGTATGCCCTGTGTTCTACCTACGGAGCGTGGTTAAATAGGACTGTTCAAGGGTTCCGTTGGGGTCGAGATCACTCCGACCCGATGCACAAAACGCTGAAAAACAAAATTCGAAGAGAGGTTCATCATGAGTAAAGGTGAAATTATTGCGGGACTACTTGCGCCACATCCGCCGCATTTAGTGTTTGGTGAAAACCCCGAGCAAAACGAACCACGTTCGAAAGGTGGCTGGGAACAACTGCGCTGGGCTTACGAGCGCGCCCGCGCAAATTTAGATGCCATGAAACCGGACGTATTGCTGGTGCACTCGCCGCATTGGATCACCCAGCAAGGGCATCATTTTCTTGGCGTAGATCACCTAAGCGGCAAATCCGTCGATCCAATCTTTCCGAATATCTTTCGCTATAAGTTCGAACTTGACGTCGATGTTGAACTCGCCGAAGCCTGCTGCGATGCGGCCTCCGAGATGGGCTTAACGTCTAAGATGATGCGCAACCCGAATTTTCGGGTCGACTACGGCACCATCACGACCTTGCATATGATGCGACCGCAATGGGATATCCCGATCGTTGGAATATCGGCAAACAATTCTCCCTACTTTCTTTCTACCGAAGAAGGTCTAGAAGAAATGGACACCTTGGGCAAAGCGACCCGAAAAGCCATTGAAGCAACCGGGCGGCGCGCAGTCCTGCTCGCGTCCAACACCTTGTGCCACTACCACTTCAGTAAAGAACCGATCCCACCGGAAGATATGTCCCAGGAGCACCCAGAAAATTTCGAAGGCTATTTGTGGGACATGCGCATGATCGAATTATTACGCGCCGGCAAGATTCAAGAAGTATTTCGATTGCTGCCACAGTTTATTGATGAGGCCTTCGCAGAAGTAAAGTCAGGCGCATTTACTTGGATGTTCGCGGCCATGAACTATCCTGAGCTGCCTGGTGAGTTGCATGGTTATGGCACCGTGATCGGCACCGGCAATGCTGTGATGGAATGGAATCTAATCAAGGCTGGACTCGCGAAAGCCGCCTAAGGAAAATCTAATGAGCGTCGTTTCTGCATTCCTCATTCCAGGCTCCCCGCTGCCCTACGTGCAAAGGGATAACCCGCCCTGGGGCGCTATGGCCGAAGCCATGGAAAAAGCCGGACAAGCACTTGCCGCATCGCAACCGGATGTTATCGCGATCTACTCCACTCAGTGGATTGCCGTGCTTGATCAGCTTTGGCAAGTACGTCCCAACCCGACCGGTTTGCACGTCGACGAAAACTGGCACGAGTATGGTGAACTACCGTTCAATATGCGTACCGACACGGAGCTTGCCGAAGCCGCAATCGCCGCGACGGACAGTTATGGGATCCGCTCCAAAGGCGTCGACTACGATGCTTTTCCTGTTGATACCGGCACCATCGTCGCATCAAATTTCCTCGACCCTGAACAAAAGTTCAAATCGGTCGTGACGGCCAACAATCTGTATCACGATTGGGCGATTACGGAAAACCTCGGCCGAGTCGTGCGTGAACAAGCCGACCAACTTGGACGCAAAGTAGCAATCGTCGGTGTCGGCGGATTATCCGGTTCGTTTTTTCGCCACGTTATCGACATTGCTGACGACCATATCGCGAACGCAGCAGAAGACGAATGGAATAAACGAATCCTCGCGCTGATGGAGCAAGGGGATATGGCGGCTCTAGCTCAAGCCTGTCCCGAGTATGCACAACAAGCGCGTGCCGAGATGGGATTCAAGCATTTCGCTTTCGTGTTGGGCAGTGTTGGCGGAAAGTTTAGCGGCGCAACCGTACACCACTATGGTCCGTTGTACGGTTCAGGTGGTGCTGTGGTCGAGTTTAACTTGTCGTAAACCGGACTTCGCGACGGGCAGCACAACCTGGCGCGACTGTTTCTCTAACTCCGCAGCTCAACCGTTAAGACGGTAGCTGGCGCGCGTGCCCCCAAAGTTTCGGCGAGCTATACATTTTCGGCTCCCACACTGCATCGTCGATCAAACGTCCCCCGTGTCCGTACTCGATCCACCAGCCGGATGGCGTGACCGCGTAAAATGACGTCGTGAGATCGTTGCTGTGGCGACCCAAAGTCATTGCCAGCGGTACGTTGTTCTCGAGGGCCGTGTCATAGCCCCGACCAATGTCGTCCAAGGATTTAGCCTCGAGCATGATGTGGTTGAGATCCCCAGCATTGAAGGGTCCAACAGGATTAACAAACGCGAGGCTGTGATGACGAGGATTACAGTGTAGGAACGTCGCTTCGATGCCGTCCCAAAAAACGTAATCTGACAGCTTGAAGCCGAGCATTTCTCGATACCATTTAACCGTCTCGTCTGGGTCCTCCGCCACCAGCACAACGTGCCCAAGCCCCAAATTACCGGTGTTGTATCCCGACATACCGTGTCTCGGACTAAACGGAGTAGAGTCTTGTTTCGGCCCAAAAAACACTTCTGTTCGCACCCCGTCTGGACCTTCGAAGGCGATCAGTTCCATAACGGCGCGCGCCGCACACAAATCACGTTCACCACCTTCAACTTGAATGTCGTTTTCGGATAAGCGTGCCGCAATAGTGCGCAAGTCTTCGCGCGTGTCGACTTCCCAACCGACGTAGGCGAGTTTATCCTCAGTGCCTTCTTTCAAGGCTAAGCGATGGTGTTGATCATCGAGCCGATACTGATGGACACCCGTAGGAGAATCGTCACGCCGTTGCAGGCCGTAGACGGTGCGCAAAAGTTGGTGCCAGGGCTCATAATCTGTAATCGTGCAGCCGACATAACCTAAACCTGAAACGCTAGCCATAGGAAGCTTCCTCACGGATTTGTTTATCGGCCGATGATAACAGTTATCCTGGTAACATTAAGTGCTGGCGGAGTCCGATGCGGGCTCATGTGTTGACCATAATGCTACGAAAAATAGTACATATCGACATGGATGCTTTCTACGCTTCCGTGGAGCAGCGGGACCAACCCGAGCTGCGCGGAAAGCCCGTGGTGGTCGCCTGGCGTGGCCAGCGTTCGGTAGTCTGCGCGGCGTCGTATGAGGCACGACGTTACGGCATACATTCGGCAATGCCCGCATTACGCGCAGAGAAGATGTGCCCCGATGCGATTTTCGTACCGCCGGACTTCACACGCTATCGAGATGCATCAAAACAGATCCGCGAAATTTTCAAATCCCATACAGACTTGGTAGAGCCTTTATCACTCGACGAAGCCTATCTCGACGTGACCGAAAATAAGACCGGAATCACCACCGCCACCGAAGTCGCGGAAACGATCTTGGCCCAGATCCTCGAACGAACCTCGCTCACTGCTTCGGCCGGGGTCGCGCCTAATAAATTCATTGCAAAAATCGCTTCAGATTGGCGCAAACCGAATGGAATTTTTATCGTACGTCCTCATCAAGTCGAAAGGTTCCTCAAAGATTTACCGGTCAAGAAGCTACCAGGCGTTGGCAAAGCAACGCAGTCGGCGTTGAGCAATATTGGAGTCGCAACCGTCAGTGACCTCCTGCCATTCGAATTACTCGAATTACAATCTCGGTTCGGCAAGTTTGGTACGCGGCTGTACCATCTTGCGCGCGGCATAGACAACAACGAAGTGCGGCCAGATAGACCCGTTAAATCGATCTCTTCGGAGCAAACGTTTGCCGACGATCTCTGTTTGGGCGAGCTATCGCAGCCAACCCTGGCTTCAGCACAACGCACCTGGGTTGCGGCGACAAAGTCGGACCGCATCGGGCGCACCGTTGTGCTGAAGTTAAAGACCAGCAAATTTCAATCGATCACGCGAAGTTTTACGCCGAATCAGCGCCCTTCAAGCGTCGAGGATCTCACGGCTTACGCGCTGCAGCTTCTTGATAAGATAGACTTACCCGAGACGACAAAATACCGTCTGGTTGGGGTCGGCTTGTCCAATTTCATCGATGCAGACACCGAAGCGATGCAACCCGAACTTTTCGACGAGTAATTAGAGCTTCAAAAGAGTGCGATATTTTAGAATCTAATCGGCTTTGCTCAACTGAGGATGGCGATAGGCTGCGAGGTAGGCAATCCGTCAAATGCATATCGTCGGCACGTGTATGCCCCAGCCTTTCAAACACCGCGACCACGACAAATTATTTCCGGCCACCTGAATACGAAGTAAGCGAACCATGACTCCTAAACTCCACAAACATTTCCTCAAACTGTCGGCAGACATTTCACCCGATTTACACGGACACATAAAACGTCTGGGTCCGCAGCAACTACCCAGTCGGAAACACCAGGGTATCGCCAAGTTTCTGGCCCGAGTTATTATCGGGCAACAACTATCGACGAAAGCCGCGCACACCATCTGGTCACGCATTCAGCTCGCCGCACGGGAATCAAATCAAGGTATCCCACATTTCTTTATTGATGATAACCTCGCGGCATTGCGTGCTTGCGGCGCATCTGGCAACAAAGCCAAAGCGTTATTAGCCATTAACGAAGCGCGTCAAGACGGTCGTTTGGCGCCGGCGAGATTGCGTCGTCTCGATGCCGTACAACGCGCCCACGCTTTGCGAGAATTACACGGCGTTGGACAATGGACGATAGACGTCGCGTCAATGTTCTATTTTGGCGACACCGACGTCTGGCCGAGTGGCGATCTAACGGTCGCGCGGCAGTTCGGCGGCTTTCTCACTACCAAGCAAGCCGCGAAAACGGAAGATTTACTCGCGCAATTCTCGCCGTACCGTTCCTATCTTGCACTGTACATGTGGGCTATCGCCGATTCCGCAGTCATCGACTAAATTAAAAACTGTCGATTACAATAAACTTCGCGCAGCGCGCATCGCGGCAGGCATATCGGGCAAAGCTGTGACTTCTGGTACGACTTGTAGATAACGCACAATATTTTCTTCATCCGTGACAATCACTGCGCGGGCCAACAACGCCAGCGGTTCGATGAGTAATCCATTGTTGTTGCCAAACTGCCGATACTTGTAATCGGACAGAAACGTTACGTTGTCGATCTTTGCTTCTCTCGCAAATCGTGCTTGCGCAAACGGCAGATCCATACTAATGGATACCAGCTCCACCTGTTGGTCTAGCCCATCGTTGTCCTCGGATAATGCGTGCGTCTGAACGTCGCACGTTGGCGTATCCAAAGAGGGGACAACGCTAATGATGCGGATTTTGCCCTCCGACTCAGCGATCTCAACGGACTGCAAATCCAGCGACGAGAGCAATGCGCTAGGTAATGGCTTACCAACTTCGACCGCTCCAATACCGGCCAGAGGTAGCGCACCGCCTTTCATGCTAACGGAATTCCCGACCCCGGCTGCAACACTGGTTTTATCGACCGGTAGATCGGCTTGTACTTGATTCGTGTCTTGCTGACCGCAGCCGCCGAGAAATATCACGGTCAATAAGCTTACTTGGAGGAGCTTCACCATCTTCACCACGCCTTAGTCTTCCGGGGAACCTAAGGTATCACGTCGTAGCGGCCGGCTCGAGCGGCAAGAAGAGCCCTTGGAACCGAGATTATCTAGTTACTCTAGTGCGCTAAGCATGCGAATTTTCGCACCTCTCCTGGCGTTTCGCCTAGGTTCTTTTTAAACGCTTTCGAGAAAGCGAATTCAGAGCTGTAGCCCACTCTTTCTGAAATGTCGGCGACCGGCAACCCGGTGTCGACGAGCAGTTCTCGTGCCTTTATCATGCGCCAGCGTGCGAGATAGATCATCGGCGGCGTTCCAACCATGCGCCGGAATCGCTCCGAAAAAACCGAGCGCGACATCGATGCTGCATCGGCCAATTCGGCGAGATTCCAATCACGAGATAGTTCTTCGTGCATGAGGCTGATGGCGTGGCCAATATGCCGATCTTGAATAGCGCCAAGAAAACTCGCCTGATCATCTCGCCCGCGAATATAAGTCGACAGTGTCTGGATCAACAATGCTTCGCCAAGTCGATCAACTGCCGTGTTAATAGCTGATTCGCCACCTGCCGATACTTCCGCGGCTAATGCCGATGCCGCGATCACCCAACCGCCATCACCATCGCTGCCGCGTAAATGGACAACCGGCGGCAATGTCTCGAACAATGGATGAGGTAGGTCTCTGGAGTATTCGAAGTGCCCGCAGATCAGGGATGTTGTCGCCATACCAGCACCCCCGAACGCCACCGAGTTAGCGGGAGCGTCTAACTTTGGTGAACTTATCAGGCGTTCTGCAAGAACTGGTTCCGTATTCGGATCGCACAACAAGGAATGTGAATGTCCTCGAGGAAACACCACGATGTCCCCTTTCGAGAGCTCGATTAGTTCGTCGCCCTCTCCGACCCTTAGCCAGCATGACCCTTCGCAAACCACATGAAAGTTCGCGAAACGTCCCTCTGGAATCGTCATTCCCCAGGGGGCATGGAAAGAGGCGCGAAAATAAACCGCGCCGCGAAGCCTTAACGCTCGAAAAATGTCTGCCAGAACGTCCACTATTTCCTCCCACTAGATTCTTCGACGATTGTCACTGCTTATTTCGCTTCCAAGGTTTTTTAGTTCTCGTTCGCGGTCGCATAGAAAGCCTGCTCATTTCCATTCCACGGGATCTTCATATTGAATTGTTTTCCTTCGTTTCAATCATTGAAAAACTGTAACGGCTCACCGTTATTCAGCGCAAATGTGTCTGCGTTCGCTGGCACTTTTGCATTGTGGTGTGCAGCGGCGAACGCACAATAAGCGTTGTAAGCAATGGTAAGCAATGGGGTCAGACACGAATGGATATACAAAAGCGGCAGGACCCCATGAGT
>JBLFWZ010000075.1:0-17239 GCA_047611905.1 Gammaproteobacteria bacterium
AGCTGCCATGCTGCACTCCGGCCACCATCAAGCACCAGCCCGTCGCGCCGTCTATCTGCGCGATACTTTCCGCCACGTGCAGCCCATCTGACCAACTGAGTTCAGAACCTCCAAGCACCTCCGGGGTCATCATGTGGAAAAAGCCTTGTGATTGCAGTCCGGTATAACAAGCGTCCGTCATGTGTCGGATTTTGTCGGACTCGTCAGCTTCTTTTTCGATTAATCCCTTGAGCGGTTCGAGTCGCTGCAACAATTCGTAATAACCCGGCGCTGCAGGGTTGGCGAGAGCTTCACTCATGGGTAATGTCTCCGAATCTTGTTAACGTGAAAAGGCGATCTGCGATCTTAAGATGCCGCGATTGTTAGATTCTAATCCAATAGGTGACTTGCGGTTGCTGCACTGCAACGTTAATTCGCCGATGCTGCGCAACAAATATTGACTTGAATCGTGAATCTCTCTGGCCGGGCTGAATATATCGATTTTCGGCTTCAATATCGATCTATACTCGCCGGACAAGTCCTCATTGGGGAGTCTTAGAGCAGGTCTGCCACGAGTGGATCCGCTGCTTGATTCTGCCCAACCAGACTTGGTTGACGTTGCGACGATTTCGCGTAAGGTTTATTTTCGAACCATCGACACACCACAAATCAAGTACAAGCGGCAATTGAGGTAGACGGCAATGGCGAAACTCGGCAGAGACGCGTGGTACGACTTAACTCGAGCAACCAACTGGACGCCGAAGTACGTTTCAGAAGACGAACTGTTTCCGGAAGAGATGAGCGGGGCGCGGGGTATTCCTGCCGCCACTTGGGAAACCTATGATGAACCGTATAAAACTTCCTACCCCGAATATGTCGAAATACAACGCGAAAAAGATGCTGGCACTTATTCAATTAAAGCGGCGCTGGAGCGTAGCGCGTTTGTAGACAAGGCAGACCCGGGTTGGGTCTCCACGATGCAGGCGCACTACGGCGCAATCCCGCTTGGCGAATATCTCGCTTCGATCGGCGAAGCGCGCATGGCGCGATTTTCAAAAGCGCCCGGCAACCGCAACATGGCAACGTTTGGCATGATGGACGAGAATCGTCATTCGCAGCTGCAACTATTTTTCCCGCACGCGAACATTAAGCGATCCGTCAAATGGGACTGGGCGCATAAAGGCCTACGGACCAACGAGTGGGCGGCGGTCGCTGCGCGATCCTTGTTCGACGACATTATTACGTCGCGAGATGCGATCTCGACAGCGATTATGCTGACATTCGCGTTCGAGACGGGATTTACGAACATGCAGTTCCTCGGTCTTGCTGCGGACGCTGCGGAAACAGGTGATCATACGTTTGCGAGTTTGATCTCCAGTATCCAAACCGACGAGTCGCGACACTCCCAGCAAGGCGGCCCCGCGTTAGAGATCCTCATTGCGAACGGCAAAAAAGCCGAAGCTCAGCAATTGATCGACGTTGCGATTTGGCGCTCGTGGAAATTATTCTCGGTGCTCACGGGTCCGCTAATGGATTACTACACCCCTGTTGAATCGCGCAAGCTGTCGTTCAAAGAGTTCATGCAGGAATGGATCGTCGCTCAATTCGAACGGCAATTGTTAGACATGGGACTGGATAAGCCGTGGTACTGGGACACTTTAATGCGCGACCTCGAGATCACGCATCACGGTATGCAAATGGGCATCTGGTATTGGCGACCGACGGTATGGTGGAACACCGCCGCCGGAGTTTCTCCCGAAGAAAGAGAGTGGCTGGAAGAGAAATACCCGGGCTGGAATAAACGCTGGGGCCGCGTCTGGGATGTGATCACGGATAACTTATTAAACGATCGCGAATCACTGACGTTGCCGGAAACGCTGCCCACGATTTGCAATATGTGTAACTTGCCGATCACACATATACCTGGCGATGATTGGGACATCAAAGATTGGCAATATGAATACGAAGGGCGGTTGTATCACTTCGGGTCGGAACCCGATCTCTGGTGTTTTAAGATCGATCCGGAGCGCTACAAGGGGCATTTGTCTATCGTCGACCGCTTTGTCGGCGGACTGATTCAGCCGGCAAATTTGGAAGGTGCTTTGAATTACATGGGATTGGGTCCTGAAGAAAGGGGTAGGGATGCGCACTTGTATGCCTGGGTTGAGAAATTTCGCCGCGCGAAAGCGGCAGCAGCATAACTTCGAGTAAACAAACAACGCTGGCTCGTCCGGCGGAGTACGTCATGGCAGCATTTCCAATACATTCAAATTTCCAAGGCGACTTCGTACTGCAATTAGTCGAAATCGACACTGACGACTCAATGGACGCAGTGGCCGAGAAGTGCGCCTACCATTCCGTCGGACGCCGAGTCGCGCCGCAACCCGAGAAAGTGATGCGGGTGCGTCATCACGAATCGAAGGAAGTCTACCCACGAGATATGAAAGTTAGCGAGGCGAATTGGCGCTTAACCGAAGCGATCGACGTGATTTTTGCCGACGAATAATTCGACTCAAATTAATCCCACCCAAATTAAATCCACCCAGGTTCATTCTATTTTAGGCATTGTTCGATGGCTTTCGAGAAAATTTGCACCTTAGACGATATCTGGCAAGGTGATATGGCAAGCTTCGAGACCAGCGACGGCACGGAGGTTTTGCTTGTCTATCCAGACGGCGGTGCCTTAAAGGCATTTCAAAATATCTGTCCCCACCAACACTTCGAATTGATCGAAGGGACTTTAGACGACAACGTCTTAACTTGTCGTGCGCATCTGTGGCAGTTTGATATGAACACAGGCAAGGGCGTCAATCCGAACGATTGTGCCCTCGCCATTTATCCGACCCGAATTGACGGCGACGACGTTTTCGTAGACGTCGAAGGCATTGTGCCACTCGCTTCTCATAGTTAATTAACCATAACGGCAAGCGCGGAGTAGTTGATGTCTCGAACTGATGATGTATTGAACAACAATCGGGTTGGCCCCGTTATGCGTTCTGGCGAAGTGGCACAAGCCGTGATAGAGGCCGCAGAAATGGATAATCCGGGTAAGCAAATAACAGTCGAAGATATGCATGCCTACCTCAGGATTTCGACCGATTCGGAGATGGTTTTAACGCGCGAATCTATCGAGGAATGTCTTGGTCGTCCTTTTCGCATGCAGGAATTGGAAATTAATTTGAGTTCTTTCGCCGGGAAGATTGAGTCTGGAACGGATCGTTTTCGCTTTTACTTCACGACGAGGATGTAACTATTGAGGGAATCGGATGAGTGAACAGCCTGCCCAAAAAACACTGAAAACCTGGTCTTATCTTTCCGGCAGTCGCCGCCGACCGAGTGAATACGAAGTCGTGTCAGCGGGTCTGCATTACCACACGATTGATCCAGACAATCCATGGGAGTTGGATCGCAATATCCCGATGGCCGAATGGTATCGAGTCCATCGCAATCAAAGTCCATTGCAGCACGATGACTGGGACGCGTTTCGCGACCCGGATGAAATGATCTATCGAACATATAATATTTTGCAAGATGGTCAGGAAAATTACGTTCACGGCCTGTTCGATCAATTCAATGAGCGCGGCTACGACGAGATGCTCGAACCCGAATGGGTCGATTGCTTGGCCAAGTCTTACACACCTTTGAGATACCTGTTTCACGCCTTGCAAATGGGAACGGCATATATCCAGCAAATGGCGCCGGCCAGCACGATTACTAATTGCGCGACTTATGCCACCGCCGATCATTTGCGTTGGCTAACGCATACCGCCTACCGCACGCGAGAACTCGCCAACGCGTTTCCGCAGCTCGGTTTCGGTGAACAGGAACGTGCGATCTGGGAAGCGGATCCGCGCTGGCAGGGATTTCGTGAATTAATCGAGAGCGCGTTAGTCGCTTGGGATTGGGCTGAGTCATTTACCGCTTTTATGCTAGTCGCGAAACCGGCAATCGAAGAAACCGTTCTGTTTCAATTTGGCGACTTGGCCCGCGTTAACGGTGACACCTTATTGGGCATGCTCACGCAAGCGCAAATGCGTGACGCCGAGCGACATCGTCGCTGGACAAGTGCCTTAGTGGAAATGGCACTGCAAACCAATGGCAATCGAGAAGTACTTAACGGATGGCTCGAGAAGTGGGTGCCCTTAGGAGAGGCTGGCATCGCGAAGTTTTTCGCGCCATTTGGTCCAGAAGGTGACACCGCCGCGACTAAAGCGACACTCGCGAGCCGAAAATTTCGCGCGGACCTTGGACTCGGGTAACCTGAAGTCGAACCGGAACGACCCTAGTCGTTCAATTGCCGCGCAAGGCGTTCAATAGAGCAATGACGCTATTGCGCAGCATCACGACATCGACGTTGCAAGCGGCTAGCGAGAAACCTTGATCTAATCGCACTCTTACATCGTCTGCATTGATTCCAAAATAGCCAACCGGTTTTCCGATTGCCGCACAGGTCTCTCGAACATGCGCAATCGCTTGAGCGACGTCCGGATGGTCGATCTGGCCAGGCAGGCCCATGCTGGCGGATAAATCGTAAGGTCCGACGAAGACGCCATCGACGCCATCGATCGCGGCGATCGCTGCAACATTGGCGATTGCGTCGATGTGTTCAGCCTGAACGATGACGGCAGTGCCGGCATTCGCTGCCTCCATGTATTCGCCGACGTGATAGCCGTAACCGTTCGCGCGACTTACGCCGATGCCGCGTTGCCCGAGCGGCGTGAATCGGGCGGCCTCAACGATGGCACGTGCTTCATCAACCGTGTTGACCTGGGGCACGATTATTCCTGCCGCGCCCAAATCCAGCGCGCGTTTAATCCAAGTGGGTTCATGATTCGGCAATCTCACGAGGCACGGCGTCTGGGCGGCGGCGACCAGCAATTGCTCGAGCCCAGAGGTCGTCATCGGAGCGTGCTCGGCTTCGACGAAAATCCAGTCGAGATCGCAGCCAGCAATCACTTCCATGACTGCCATTGAATTGACCGTCACCATCGTGCCGAGCAAGCGATCGCAAGCTCGCAGTCGTCTACAAAAATTCGGATTCATCGCAATGCCTCAAGGCGCTCGTCGCAGGGTGCAGTATATCCTGGTCTACTTGGAGTTATGCCGCAGCGCTTACTTCGCACGGCACCGCGAGACGCTATGATCATCATGCTAGCAACGATCGTAACGACGGTATTCGCGGAATGGGTTATGCCCGTGGCAGTCGGGGTTGGCATAGCAATCGTTTTATTCGTTTCGCGGATGTCACAGGCGCAGATGAAACCCGCGAAACGGGTCTACGTTGCCGAACACTTTGACGATTTAACCCTCGGGTAAGCACGTGTCATGGAGGTGGCTCGCGGCTCTATTGGCTTATTCCATGTTGCCGGACCGCTTAGTTTTGGTTCTGCCAAGCACGTCGTCCACATGTTACGCTCATCCACTGAGCACGATGTAGTTATAGTAGATTTGGCCGTCGTGTCGTTTATCGATAGCAGTGCATCGATCGCGCTCGAAGAGATCATTGCTGAGATGCACGAGGACGGTGCTCTGGTGATATATCGCTCGTTACAGGGCCGGGTACACGAGACATTGAAAAGGAACGGCTTGCTTGAGCAATAGTATGGAGATGCAATCACGTTGGATCGACGCAGTGCATTTGCTGCAACCGAAGCTCAATCGCGTAATTAAAACCTCGGACGATTAAACCGATTGTAAACACTCCTGAAATTCGCGTGCCTGCGCAGTGACTAAGCAAAGCATAAGCGATATTGGCCATTTTAGCGTCGCCGACATCGTCGCTGGTATTAGCGTTGGGCTAGTTCTCGTGCCCCAATCGATGGCCTATGCGGGTCTTGCCGGCTTGTCACCCGTGCATGGGCTGTACGCGGCCGCGATTGCGCCGATCGCTGCTGCGTTTTTCGCGTCTTCGCCGTTTCTCCAATCAGGCCCCGTAGCGATGACGAGTGTATTGAGCTTTGGTGCGTTAAGCGCAATCGCTATACCGATGACAGCCGAGTACATGTTGCTAGCCGCCTTATTGGCGCTGGTTGTCGGTGTGGTCAGGGTCGTATTCGGTCTGCTGAGAGCCGGTTTCGTCTCCGATTTACTTTCGCAACCGATCACGATGGGCTTTACGCGTGCGGCGGGCTTATTAATTATCGGATCCCAACTGCCAAAATTTCTCGGCGCCGAGGCGCCGGTTACCGGGATCGTCGGTTCGACACTCTGGACCGTTTCGCACCCCCTACACTGGTCCCTTGAGTCGTGCGCTATCGGCGCGGCGACGGTTTGTGTCATTGTCATCGGTCGACGCATCCATACTTTGTTCCCTGGGGTGCTGGTAGCAGTCGCCGGCGGCATTGCTTACAGCATCTGGTCTAGCTACGAAGGCGCCGTTATCGGTGACGTACCCGCCGCTTTTCCATCTATTTCGCTAGCCTTGCCATGGGAGTATTTGCCGCACCTTATTTTTCCTGGTGTGGTGATCGCGCTTGTTGGGTTCGCTGAACCCGCGGCCATCGCCAGGACCATGGCGACGCAAACTCGGACTCGTTGGAGTCCTGATAGAGAACTGATTTCGCAAGGCGTTGCGAATTTTTCTGTCGGCCTCGTCGGGGGCTTTCCCGTCGGCGGCTCGTTCTCGCGGACGATGGTTAATCGCGGCGCCGGCGCAACGTCGCGTTGGAGCGGACTAATTACCGGACTGTTTGTCTTGTCGGTGTTGCCGTTTGCCAGTCACTTCGCACCGCTACCATTGACCGTGTTAGCCGCGATCGTCATTCACGCGGTGATTAAGCTTCTCGATTTCAGTCGCTTGATTCGATTGTTAAGTATATCTCCGCCACAAGCGATCGTTGGTTGGACAACGTTTGGGCTGACGTTGGCGTTAGCGCCACGGATAGATTTGGCGGTGATGATCGGTATTGGCCTTGGCATCGGCGTGCATTTATGGCGCGAACGCAATGTGCATATCAATACGAATTATCGCGATGGCGAATTGACCTTGGAACCGGTCGGCGTGATTTACTTCGGATCGGTGACTGCGTTTGATGACGCACTCATCGACGAGCTCGCGCAGCACCCGAATGCGACCCGTTTAATAATCGATTTAAGAAAGGTAGGACGTTTGGATTTTACGGGTGTGCAAACCATCCGCGGGGTCGCAGCCGACGCCCAATCGGCGGGGTTGGGCGTACGGATTATTCCGGGGCACGCGGTGCAAGGCGCAAAGGTGCTGCGCCGAGTCATAAGTGAAGATTTACAACGTTTCCATGCAGAAGAAACCGTCACCATCGAGATCGATCCGGATCCTAGCGCTAAGATTAACTAGCGCGCTTCAGTTGATTCAACAGATATTGTTGTGAGCCGCCGGCTTCCTTTCCGTACGGGTCAGGTCATTAGCGACGGTTAAAACCTGATACAGAAAGTAGCGTGGATCTCGACCAGTTCACCCGTTATGCTTGGACGAACACGTTCGTAAAATACTCTGGAGCCCCCACGCATGAAATACAGCCTACACGTATCGACTCGTATCTCGGATTGGAAATTCATCAAAGAGCTTGAGGATCTTGGCTACGACGCGGCCTGGGTTCCGGACTCGCAAATGATTTGGTCAGATTGTTACGCGACCCTAGCGTTGGCCGCCGCGAATACGTCGAAGATCAGATTGGGTACAGGTGTCGCCATACCGGGAACACGCATTGCACCGACCAGCGCCGCAGCAATATCTTCGATCAATCAAATTGCGCCGGGTCGGGTATTTTGGGGTGTCGGTACGGGTCATACGGCGATGCGCATCATGGGCCAAGACCCGATGCCGATTAAGGAATTTCGCGAGTATTTGCGGGTTATGCGCGCGTTGTTGGATGGCGAGGAAGTTGACTACACCTATCGTGACAAAACTGCGGCGATCAAGTGGGGCGATCACGGTGAGGGTTTCCGCAATGTCGAAGACCGAATTCCGATATACGTGGCGGCCAATGCGCCAATGGCGCTACGCACCGCTGGCGGCATGGCAGATGGATTAATTGCTGTGTTCAATGAACAACCCGATGTGCTCGATTATCACATGGGGTATGTCCGTAAAGGCGCAGAAAACGCGAGCCGCGCTTTGCCGAACGACTTTCATTCCGTATCGCTCACCAACGCAGTCGTATTACGTCCGGGTGAGAAGTTAACCGACGACCGAGTGATTGACGACGCATCGTCGTGGGCCATTGCGGCACTACATTTCGTCTACGAAATTTGGCAATTCAAGCAAGACGACTCGGTGGTACCGGACTACATGAAGGGCATCTGGGAAGAATATCTTGACCATGTTAATGAGATGGACGTCCCTAGAGAGAAGATCCACCAAGAAGTGCACACAGGACACTGTAGTTTTTGCCCGCCGTCTGAGCGCCGCTTTATCACGCCGGAAATGATTCAGGGCGCCGGCATGGTCGGCACGCCTGAGGAACTCGCCGAACAAGTTCGCACCGCCGAGGCCGCTGGTTTGAAGGAGATCAGCATTCTGCCTGGGGTGGAGTACGCTCGCGAAACAGCGCGCGACTTTATGGAAAAAGTTGTGCCACTCGTGTAGGTCCGAGTACCGCGATGTTCGATGTCTACGGCGATATCAATTCCGGCAACTGCTACAAGATAAAGTTGCTATTGAGCCTGCCAGATATCGAGCATCGTTGGATCCACGTTAATATTCTGAACGGCGAAAGTCGCACGCCCAACTATCTAAAACTGAATCCGAACGGCAAGATCCCGGTGTTGCTCACACCCGAGCGCCGCGCGTTGTTCGAATCCAATGCAATCTTGCACTACCTGGCCGCCGGTACCGCATTCTCGCCAACCGCGCAGTTTGAATCCGCCGAAGTGCTTCAATGGCAGTTTTTTGAGCAATATAGCCACGAGCCTTATATTGCGACCTCGCGAACTATCGTGCGCTATCTGAATTCCCCAACCGGTCGCTTGGGCGAACTCGACGCTAAAAAATCGGGTGGCAATGCGGCACTCAAGGTGATGAATGAGCATCTGAAAGAGCGCGATTACTTCGTCGGCGAGAGGTACTCTATTGCCGACATCTCTCTGTACGCGTACACACATGTTGCCGAAGAAGGGGGATTTTCACTTGCGCAATATTCGAATATCAACACGTGGATGAAACGAATTTTCGATCACCCACGCCATGTCACGATGCAGGATTTCCCACCTCCGAATTAGCCAACGTCCAGGTATGCCAATAATCAAAATCAGACCATGCGAACCCAGTGAGCTTAACGAAGTAGATGCTCTAGTTGCCGCTTATCATCGATTTGAGGCGATAGATCTGCCACCGGCAACTCGCAGGCAAGGTGTAATGGAGCTGCTCGAGAACGATCATTTAGGCCGTATTTGGTTAATCGAATTTGATGCGGAAGTTGTCGGCTACATCGCTGTTTGTTTCGGTTATAGCATCGAGTTTGCGGGCCGGGACGCGTTTATCGACGAATTCTTCATCAACGAGGATCATCGAGGACGAGGTCTAGGGTCGAGTGCCTTAGAGCTAGTCGCAACGGAAATGTCGCGATTAAATATCGCGGCGCTGCATTTGGAAGTCGCGAGGTCGAATTCACGCTCCGCACGCTTGTACGCTGCTGCCGGATTCGAGGCGCGTTCGAAGTATCAATTGATGACGCGTAAATTGCGCGAATAGACGTTCAGTTTTATTTAGTCGTTGAATTCCTAGAGCGCCACCTTCGCTTAACCCGTGCTTGCTTGCTTGATGGGCTAATAAGTCGCACTATCAATTTTTCTGCATTGAGAACGTCGAGGTCATGATGAACAAGATATCGCTATTGACGATGGTTCTTGGTGTGCCGCTGCTTGTTGGTGTGGTCGGGTGCAATTCCGAGGCGCCTGGTGTCGTCGACAACAAGAACAAGAACAAGGGCAAGGATAGCTGGTACCTGGAACCACCAGTAGGCGAAACCAAGACGGAGTTAGTCGACCCGGCGACCTACGCACCGGTTGCTCCTGAAAGAATTGCGGAAGCGGAAGAATTTTTATCCGAGATCGGAACGTCGCAGATCAGCCCGGGCGAAGTGGCCTACTTCGCCGGACGTGAACTCGATATGCCGTTGGTCACGCGCCCTTTTCTCGTTCGCGGGCTGGCGCGAACTCAATCGGTTCAGACGGTCCGCATCGTTGGAAATGCGTTGTGGGTGTCGAGCAAGGATGCTGCCGGTGACAAGTCACCGTTGCGCCGTCAGCCGCTGGTGTTGATCATGCAAGAAGTCCCAGAGTTGGTCTACGTTACAAATGAAAAATAAGATCGCCACTAAATATCTTGCCAAAAGAGAACCCCGAGCAAGCTGACCAAACCGGAACGGCGCTTCATTGCTGAGCGGCTGTGAAATCCGCTAACTCCAATCATTGAAACTAATATGACGAAATCATTACCGGATACGGCAAGGGTTGTTATCGTCGGCGGTGGCGTCGTCGGCTGCTCGGTGGCTTATCACCTGACCAAAATCGGCATTTCTGATGTGGTGCTGCTCGAGCGCAAACAGCTGACCTCGGGCACAACGTGGCACGCTGCAGGCCTGGTTGGGCAACTACGCGGCTCGCGCAATATGACCTTGCTCGCGCAATATACTGCCGAACTCTACCGCGGTTTGGAGGCCGAAACAGGGCAAGCAACGGGGTTTAAGCAAAATGGTTCGATATCTCTAGCAACGACCGAGGGCCGATTCGAAGAACTCAAACGCATGGCTTCGATGGCTAAGGTGTTCGAGCTGGAAGTTAATGTGCTCGGCGCCGATAATGTTGGTGAGCGGTATCCGCTCGTCAATACGGATGATGTCGTTGGCGCAATACATATCCCCTCAGATGGGCAAACCAACCCCGTAGATGTCACCCAAGCTTTAGCCAAAGGTGCTCGCGCTGGCGGCGCCAAAATCTTCGAGAATACAAAAGTCACCTCGATCCATCATGAAAACGGCCACATCACGGGAGTCTCGACCGAGGTTGGCGATATCCGTGCTGACGTCGTGGTTATCTGCGGTGGCATGTGGTCGCGCGACCTCGGCGCAAGTATCGGTGTCGATATCCCACTTCATGCGTGCGAGCATTTCTATATTGTGACTGAGCCCATCGATGGGCTGCCGAGAGATTTGCCGGTCCTGCGCGATTACGACGCCTGCGCTTATTTCAAAGAGGATGCGGGGAAAATATTGCTCGGGGCGTTCGAACCGCAATCGAAGCCATGGGGAATGAATGGTATTGCGGAAACATTTTGTTTCGACGAATTACCGGACGACTTTGAACACTTTCAGCCGGTACTCGAAATGGCGATGCAGCGCATGCCGCTACTGAAAGACGCGGGCATTCAAACGTTTTTCTGCGGACCGGAAAGTTTTACCCCAGACGTTCGTTACCACCTGGGTCCTGCACCGAACATGAAAGGATGTTTTGTCGCAGCAGGCCTTAATTCCATCGGTATTCAATCCGCTGGTGGCATCGGTAAAGTGTTGGCGCAATGGATTAATGACGGTTATCCGCCGATGGATCTATGGGAAGTGGATGTTCGTCGGAATTTGCCGTTTCAGACGAATCGTCGTTATTTACACGACCGAGTAAGTGAAAGCCTGGGCTTGCTCTATGCAATGCATTGGCCGTTTCGCCAATTTTCGACTGGAAGGGGGGTGCGGCGTTCGCCGCTTTTCGACCGCTTGGTCGCCCAGGGCGCTTGTCATGGCAGCGCGTTTGGTTGGGAGCGGCCAAACTGGTTTGCGCCACCCGGTGTGAAACCTCGTTATGAATATAGTTACGCTCGCCAGAATTGGTTTGAACATTCTGCAGCCGAGCACCAAGCAGCGCGCAACGACGTCGTGCTGTTTGATCAAAGTTCATTCGCTAAGTTTCGCTTAAGCGGCCCGCATGCCATGCGCGAATTGAACCAGGTTTGTGCTAATGACATCGATGTTCCGATTGGACGAATTGTCTACACGCAATGGTTAAACGAGCGTGCTGGCATCGAGGCCGATCTGACCATTACCCGCCTGGCAGCTAACGATTTTCGGATCGTGACTTCCGGCGAGACAGAAGTGCGCGACTATTCCTATTTGCAAGGATGCTTGTCCGAACTCGCCAACGTGCATTTGACTAACGAAACCTCAGGGTTGGCCGTTATTTCCGTGATGGGCCCGCGTTCGCGAGACTTACTCCAATCGCTCTGCCCGGACGATTTATCCAACCATGGATTTCCTTTTGCAACCAGTCGAGAGATTGAGCTAGCTTATGCGCGGGTGCGTGCTTCGCGCATCACTTACGTCGGCGAGCTCGGATTCGAACTCTATATACCCACCGAATTTACGCTCGGCGTGTACGAATCACTCATCGAAGCTGGTGTTGAATTCAACCTTGTCCACGCGGGCTACCATGCCCTAAATTCCTTGCGCATAGAGAAAGCGTATCGACACTGGGGACACGATATTGCGGACGAGGATTCGCCGTTGGAGGCGGGTCTGATGTTCGTCGTTCGGTTAGAAAAGCCCGGCGGTTTTATCGGCCGCGATGCATTGATGAGAAAAATCGAGAAAGGTCGCGATCGTGCTTTGGTCCAATTTCTTTTGCACGATCCCGAACCCATGTTGTACCACAACGAACCGATTTGGCGAGATGAGGAGGTCGTCGGATATATCACTTCGGGGATGTACGGCCACACGCTCGGTGGGGCGGTGGGCCTCGGTTATGTTTCTGGACCAGCCGGCATGAGCGACGAATTTATTTTAGCTGGTCGCTATGAAATTGAGGTTGCCGGAGTGCGAGTACTCGCTACAGCGTCGTTGAAACCCTTATACGATCCGCAAAGTGCTCGAGTGCGCTCCTAGTGACACTGGAAACCCGTTCGGACCGAGCTGCCAGTGCTACTATCTAAGCCAATCACCGCCTAAGGAATGAACAATATGAGTGATAGCGCGCCCCTTATCAGCCCGGAATCGGAGCGCCCGGATCTGAATCCCTTGTGGATGCCGTTCACCCATAACCGCTATTTTAAGAAAAATCCCCGACTCATCGTCGCAGCCGAAGGGGTTCATTACACGAGCGAAGATGGTCGGCAAATTCTCGATGGGTTATCCGGATTGTGGTGCTGCAATGCGGGCCATAGACATCCAAAGATCGTAGAAGCCGTTAAAGCTCAGCTCGACACCTTAGATTACGCGGTCGCGTTTCAAGTTAATCACCCAAAGGCCTTCGAGCTTGCAGAGAAATTGTGCGACGCTGCACCGCAAGATTTCAAGCACGCATTTTTTACAAATTCGGGATCCGAAGCATGCGACACAGCACTTAAAATTGCGCTCGCATACCACAAAGCACGCGGTGACGGTTCGCGTTTCAGATTCATAGGCCGAGAAAAGGGCTATCACGGTGTTGGCTTTGGTGGAATGTCTGTCGGCGGGATGGTGCCAAATCGCAAGGCCTTCGCAAGCGCGATGCTGCCAGGTGTTGATCACCTACCCCATACCCACAGTATTGAACATATGGCTTATAGCCGTGGGCAACCAACATGGGGTGCTCATCTCGCAGAAGATTTGGCGCGATTGATTGCGTTACACGATGCGTCGACGATTGCAGCCGTTATCATCGAACCCATGCAAGGCTCCGGCGGTGTGATCGTACCGCCACTAGGTTATCTGGAGCGGATCCGCGAACTTTGCACGGCGCACGGAATCTTGTTGATCTTCGATGAAGTGATCACGGGTTTCGGTAGGATTGGTGAGCTGTTTTCGCCGGACCGTTTCGCCGTCACACCTGATTTGATCGCCTTCGCTAAAGGGATCACTAGCGGTATGGTTCCGCTGGGTGGTGTACTAGCGACTGCCGAAATCTACGACGCGTTCATGCAAGGTCCAGAACACATGATCGAGTTTTTCCATGGTTATACCTATTCGGGCCACCCCTTGGCGTGTGCTGCCGGCGTTGCCGCACTCGAGGTATATAAATCCGAAGATCTGTTTAAGCGTGCGCGTGCGCTAGAACCAATACTCGAGCAAGCCGTTCATGCGCTACGCGGTGAACGTAACGTTGTGGATATTCGTAATTGCGGACTTGCCGCAGCAATTGATCTAACGCCACGCGATGGTGCGCCGACGACGCGTGCGATGGATGTGTTCCACCATTGTTATGACAACGGGGTGATGGTTCGTTATGGCGGCGATACGATTGCGATTGGCCCGCCGTTGACTATTTCTGAAGATCAGGTCGGTATGATCGTCGATACAATTCGAAACGCGATTCGGGCTACGGCTTAGGCAACCATCCACCGGTTGCTTGCACCGGGCTTATTTTTTTATCGGTCGTAACCCACGAGACCACCGCATAGCGAGGCGCAGCAACCGATGTCTCGGGTAGTTTGATTTGCGAGCGAAAAGTATTTTCCCGGACGGTCATATTCGCCGATGCAATCCCCAGCACAATGAAATCATGCGGCAGTTCGCGACCACGATTCTCTCCGGCTTTTACGTCAGTTTTTAAATCGAATCCGAGTATTGCGACATTCACTCGCAAATTGTCGGCTGTCGAAAGGGCTGGCGCAAATTTTATCGTCGCCAGTTCGTCGGCTACCGTAAGCTCCAATACGCCAGTCTCGTGACCTTGAGGAAGCGCGGCAAATCGACGTAAAAACCATCCGCGCCATTCTTGCCCGTTGTACACGAAGCCCGGTGTGTAGACGGTTTTGAGTGATTGTTCTCGCGCGTATTGGCGCTGTCGGTTGCTGAAGTCAGCGGATGCGAACCGATCTTTCCAGCCAATGTAATCCCAATAGTCGACATGAAACGATAACGGTATGAACTCCGTCCACAGACCATCTTCGTCTTTCAACTGGCTCACAAAGCGGTCGGCTGGTGGGCAACTACTGCAGCCTTCAGAGGTAAAAAGTTCTAACACCCCGGTTTGCATGCTTGTGCTCTTGAAGCTTACGGATTGCGCAATCGAGGGCACGATCGCTAGTAAGGTCAGCACAATCAAAAACCTTAATCGCATCGTCACCCAAATAACTACTTTGCCCACATTCTTAATTCCCGTTACCGTAAGGTCTGCCTGTTAGAGGAAGGATCGTGCGAATGGTTCACAAGTCATCCGGCATATAAACGGTAATAGTGCTTAGACTCACCCTCGTTCGGCTCGTAGCCAAGCCTGTGCCGCGCTGGTATAGAACGACATGCTCGCTCGAACTGCCATCAACCGTCCGGTTTGCTTTCACTACGGTAATTGAAGCTAATTATTGTACTCAGGCCCTAATTCAGTGGAGGTGAGTCCGGTTGTGCGGATTGTTCGCTAGTCGCATGCCCATAATCGCGAGACCGCCGTCGTTCGGTGCGTTCGCGGCGCATGTCGCGGCGATGTTCGCCGCGCTTATCAATCATGACCGCCAGCTGTGCACGTTGTTCGGTGTTTAGTATTGCGCTGATCTGATGGAATGTGCTGGCCGTCCCGAGGAACATTTTTTCGGCGCTGGCGGCCTGCTCGCTCGCCAGTTTCTGCAGGTTTTTTTCGTCGTATTCGCCGCTCGTTAGGATTGTCTGGAGTACGCTTCGCCGCGTATGCATGTCCTCGAAAAACTGACGCATCGACGGGCGGTGCTTATCGATGATATCGCCAATGGCACGACGTTGTTCATCGCTAACGTCCAACTTATGAAGCAGTTTGAACAATCGGTGTGGTTCGGCGCCATGGCGCCTGGGCTTGAAGTTCCGTTCGCTTTTAAAACTGGCGCGGTCCTCAAGACCGGCTTCGCCGTGAACCACTGGAACAAAAAATAGTAGACTACAAAGCCCGATTAGCAGCGCAGAATTTGCCCAACGCAGGGGAAGTGGATGATTCATTTCATTCAACCTTGACGCTCTTTCGGTCACGAAGTGTGACGCTAAATAAACTAACCAATAATGACGATAGAGTGGGTGATCCTGGCGTAAACGTTAGTCGCTATCATGTAAATGTGTGTAATCAGATCATCGAAGCAAGCGTGCTGTGGCAGACTTGCAACTTCTGATGAGATTTTGCAAGGACCGGAACATGCCGACGACCTTACTCCTCGTTGACGATGACACTGACTTTTGCGACCTGCTGTGCACGTACCTGAATGACGAAGATTTCAGCGCCGCGGCGGTTCATGATGGCCACACGGCGATCGAGCACCTGCGCAAAACGGCGCCTGACATTGTGATACTTGATGTCATGATGCCCGTCATGAACGGGCTTGACGTGCTCCGCGAGTTGCGCACTTTTAGCAGCGTTCCGGTCGTCATGTTGACGGCGCGTGGAGACGATATCGATCGGATCGTTGGTCTTGAGCTAGGTGCCGACGACTACGTTGCAAAACCCTGTAATCCCCGCGAGATTGTCGCGCGAGCGCGCGCTATTTTGCGCCGCACTCGCCAATCCGTCGATAGCGACAATCACGCTGATGCGAGCTTGCTGGTGGACGACGTCGAAATGCGCGGGGATGAAAGGACTGTGTTGCAAAACGGTCAACCACTAGAATTAACCTCTACGGAATTTGATGTTCTCGACGTCTTGATCCGACATGCAGGTAAAGTCGTCGAAAAGGCGCAAGTTTCTCAAGCGGCACTCAATCGTAAACTGGGACGTTATGATCGCAGTATCGACATGCACATCAGTCGTTTAAGGCGCAAGCTCGGCGTGCTGCCGGGCGGTGGCGAGCGTATCAAGACCGTTCGCGGTACGGGCTATTTATATGTCCGGTGTGCGGCAGATCCCGACAGTCAATAAGCCACTCGCTATCGCTCGAACGCTCCGATGAACCGCTTGTTTACGAAACTATTTCTCGCATTCTGGATAACGACGATTGCGGTCGTCGTTATTACCGTGGTTGTGACGACTCAGGTTAACCGGTCACGTCACGATGATCCGTTGGAAGCGTATTTTACCCGGACGCAGTCGGCTTATGCCCAGGCAGCCAGTTCAATATTGGATTCTGAAGGCTTAGCCGAACTGCGGTCGTGGATGATTGAGTTACAGGGACCTGGCGGCGTCGATGGGCGTTTGCAGCTGCTAGATGATTCGGGAGAAGCGGTGTTCGGTTCCCTGGCGGCGCAAGATGTCCGTTCGGCGCTTGCCGAACGCAAGGCTCAAGTCGGCCCTCCGAGAGAACTCAAGGGAGTGTTTTTTGACCCACTCTACGGACCGGCCGGCGAACGTTACTGGTTTGTGAGTGATATGCGTGGCAGCGAGCTTCTCGTGGATCGGTCGTATGGCCCGGTCTTGCGTGGATTTCGTCTTG
>JBLFWZ010000076.1:0-16984 GCA_047611905.1 Gammaproteobacteria bacterium
TTGGTGCTCAGCACACATGTCCCTCTCGTTATGGAAGTCTTAAAGCGCGGTATTATTTTTATCGACCTAGCGATTGCCCAAGTCGCCGGACTCGGCGTGATCGCTGCCGGCGCGTTCGGTTGTGAAGCAAACGACGCCGCAGTACAACTTGCCGCAGTAGGGCTCAACTGGACCGAAAAACATTGGCCACAATCTCAGGAGTCTTTAATAGGCATTCTCTTTGTTCTCGCCGCGAGCGGTGGCATCTTGCTGCTCGCGGAGAACCCGCATGGCAGCGAACACCTGAAAGATCTGCTCGTCGGGCAGATTTTGTGGTCGACCTGGACATCGCTACTGCCGCTCGCCCTGCTCTACTACGGGCTGTTGGCCGCATGGATATTCATGCGTCGGCGACTCCGACAAATCGGCTTCTATGTTGTGTCCGCATTTGCGGTAACCGCCTCGGTCCAAGTCGTAGGCGTCTATCTCGTGTTTGCGAGTCTCATCATACCGGCGCTCGCAGTTTAGTATCTGCGTGAGTCCCGACGATTGTTTACCGCCTATGGGATCGGTGCGCTGTCCTATCTCGTTGGCATCACGTTGTCCGCCACCTTCGATCTGCCGGCATATTGTGTGGACGATGGCAATAATCGCGCTCGTGGTTGACGCTGCGCTAGGTCGGCTGCAGCCAAACGAGGTTTCAAGTTTGCGAGCGGCGTTCGATTGGGCGGTTCTAAATTGCGTCTGCTTGTGGCTCTTTGTACGACTGTCGCTCAGCACATCCGCGAGGCAAAAGTGGCCAAATATGGCTCAAATAATTCGCACGACGACACCTAAGACCAAAGTCCCTACCCAATCGAGTCTGACCCTGAGATATCCCCCTAATGGCTCTAGTCACAACGAGCGGATCCTGTAGGCTGTTAATTCGACGTTCGCCGACCCCGCGGGCGCGCAAGCTCGAACTTGCAGGTGGCTGGCAATCCTACCCAACAAGGAAGAACATGTACCGATGAGCACAGACCAAACCGGCGGCGACTACGAAATCCGCACTGAGCCGTGCAATCAGCGAGTCCGCGTGGCAATCAACGGCACCTACATCGCAGATTCCACGCGTGCGTTCGTGGTGCACGAGACGCGGCTACCGCCCGCGTACTATTTCCCGGCAGCCGATATCTGCATGGATCTTTTCGAGAAGAACGAATTCAACACCCATTGCCCGTTTAAAGGAAACGCGAGCTATTGGACGTTACGAGTCGGCGATCAGATTGCAGAGAATGTCGCATGGGCCTACGAGGACCCGTACCCGGAAGCCGCCGCGATTCGCGGCTATCTGTCTTTCTACCCAAACAAGATATCGGCGATCTACGTGGACGAAGAGGAAGTCACTGATGGTAGAGAAAGCGTGCGGGGCTCGCACGGCAATCCGCTGGCTAACTGGTTGCTGAAAGACGCCTGGAAAGCTGCGTCGATTGCGGACCTCGCGGAGCAGTTTCTGAATTTTCTGCACGACGCCGGCTACCCGGTCGCACGCGGCACTGTGATCATCCCTACTCTACACCCGCAGATATTCGCTACCGTACTCGCGTGGCGCCACGACACGCCGGGCATCAAGACAATCTACGAGCCGCACGACATTCTGCTGCAGCCGAAATTCGCCGACAGCCCATTCGCACCCATCATCCTCGGCGAGGGTGGCGTGCGCCGTCAGCTCGAGTCTCCCGACTGCGATCTCGATTTCCCGTCGGTGCGCGAACTGCACAGCGAGGGCGCCACCGATTACGCGGCGATGCCGTTTCGGTTTTCCGACGGCCAGATTAACGTCATGTCCATCACCTCGTTCGCGAAAGGCGGCTTCGGCACCGCGCACCTCGGAGAAATCTATGAGGTGCTGCCCATGCTCGCGCGAATGTTCGAGGTGCATGCGCTGCGCCGCACGGCCACCGTGCTGCTGGATACTTTCGTCGGTCCGCGGATCGGTGCCCGCATCTTCAAAGGGCAGGTCAAGCGCGGCGACGGCAACCGCATCCAAGCCGCATTCTGGTATTCGGATCTACGCGGTTTCACTGCGCTCAGCGAATCGCTCCCGGCCCCGCAGCTGCTGCAGTTACTCAATGAGTATTTCGAGCTTTGCGCCGCCGCGGCGGCAGCGCGCGGCGGCGAGATCCTCCAATTCATTGGAGACGCAAGTCTGATTGTGTTCGAGATTGAGGACGAGGACGACGGAGACGCAATTTGCGAGGCAGCGCTAGATGCCGCAGTCGCTGCCTACGACGCTCTGGCGATCGTTAATCAACGCCGGCGCGAGACCGCACTGCCTGAGATCGAATTCGGACTCGGCTTGCACGTGGGAGAAGTGACGCACGCGAATGTCGGCGCGCCCGATCGACTGGCCTTCAATGTAGTCGGTCCGGCGGTCAATAAAACGGCGCGCATCCAGTCGCTCACCAAAGACGCCGGGAAGCCATTACTCGTATCGCGTGAATTTGCTGCGCGCGTTCGCCGACCGCTGTCCTCGCTCGGACACTTTGACCTCCGTGGCGTCTCCGGAACCCAGGAAGTGTTCACGCTCGCCCAGTGACAGGTGAACTCGTAAGCGGACAATCGGGGGCATTCATTTTCTTCACGGGAGACAACCCGGGTAAGTCTCACGTGCTACTACGACGTGTTTTTTAGTAATTACGGAGCACGCGTACCAGCAACAGCTTTCGGGAAGTTAACACTCGGCCCGTGGCAGCCGTTCGGGTCGTTATTACGCATTCACAGACCCCACGCGAGTGCCCGGTTTCAAAGGATCAACAGTCACGCAGCGGGTTATTCGGAGACAGTATGTTCATTCGATCCGACTCGCGGAGGGTAACGCCCAGATAGTCAAATCCCGAGCGCGGCAGTAAGCCGCCCTGGAGTAAAAGTGGACGCGAATTAAATATACTGGCCCCAAAAAAACTCGGCTGATGTCTGATATCGGCACGCCGTCATGCTGACTAATTGAACGGTGAAAATTTTTCCCAATCGCCCTCTCGGGCACGGCGTCGGCGAAATCATTCGTCAGACCATCAGCGCCGTGTTAAAAACGTCACGAGGTATGTGGGACCTACGCGCAGCCCGAGCGGCAGCCGCACGCGATCTCCAACGCTTTCGCGGCGACCATTGTGGGCCACGTCCGTCCTCAGGCGGCGTCGCTCACGACTAGCGGCTTGGTGTCGATTTCATGCAACGTCGGCAGCACTTCCTTGGCGAACAAGCGCATGCTCTTTTCCGCTTCTTCAATTGGCATACTGCCGTATTTGAAGATGAAGGTGATCTCGTCGCAGCCGAATTCCTGTGCGAGTTCATTGGTGCGCTTGATCACTTGCTCCGGCGTGCCCCAGGGATGTTCGTTGAAGAAGCCACGTCGGAACGGTTCGGCGTCTGCGCGCAGGGCCGTCTGCGCCGCGCCATAGGACTCATAGCCTTTAATTTTGCCGAGATGATCGCCGAGTAACTCGTAGTGACGCAGCGCAGAATCAGAATACTCGACCATATAGCGCTCAGCGCCAGCGCGCGCCTCAGCTTCAGTTTCAGCGACGTAGGTCCATAGCGCGAGCTTGGACTTGGTCGGCGCGTGGCCTGCCTTGGCATGTAAGGTGGAATATTTTTTTGCCGTCTCCAGTGACAAGCCGAGGCTTTGCGTTGGGATGACCAGCGGGCGAATGTTGTGCTTGGCGATGATCTCAACGGTCTCATCAGTACCGCCGGCACACCATAGATTACTGCTCAGGTCTCGGTCCGGTTGCGGGCGCAATTGTAGGCCCTTGATCTGGTAGTGCTCACCCTCGAAATCGCAACGCCCGGTGGCAAGTAACTCGCGCAACACGTGCAACGATTCATTAAAGCGCGCACGCGCCTCCGCTTGATCGATACCAAGGCCGGCATACTCGCGTCGCCCGAGGCCGCGGCCCACACCGCAAATGATCTCGCGATCCGGCCCCAAAAAAGTATCGAGCATGTTGATATCTTCGGCCACGCGCACCGGATTGTGCCACGGCAACACCACAACCATCGTTGCCAAATCAATTTGCTTGGTAATTCCGGCGATGTAGGTCAAATACTGCAGCGGGTTCGTGACCATGGTATAGGGCGTGAAGTGATGTTCGATCGTCCATAAGGTATCGAAACCCGTTTCATCGGCGATGCGCGCGATGTTAATTTCCTCCAGAAAAACCTCGCGATCAGATTTCTGTGGCCGTGGCGGGACCGCCTCGCCGCGTTCCTCCGCTTCGTAACGATCCCAATCAGTGTAATTCTGGTTGAATAACGTAGCGCCAATTCGCATGATGATTCTCTCCTGTGGTTGTGAATAGTGGCGGCCGGCTCGCGCCCGAACCCATCGCATGGCCCTTAAAGCGTAGTCCACCGGCGCGTCGAAAGCGACGCGAGACCTGATCGAGATAAAGCTTCAGTCAAGCGCATACCGCTTACGCAACGGGCACTAGTTAAATTTTCAATGACTTTTACATTGTTAAACCTAGACGTCAGAACAGCGATGCCCGTCCTAGAATGGTTCGCAGCAATGGTCCCCCTTATTGTCAAACTCTCAGGCAGGCAGTAAGCGCCTTGCAGTTAGCATCCATGCGAATTAAATATACTGTCCTCGAATAGCTAACATTTCACGGCACGATCGATTTCGCGTTCTGCGATATACACAGTAGCGCCGGTCGTGACCCTGAGCGAAGTCTGAACTCGCACCTCCGCCTGCCAATTTAGCTACGCTCTGTGAGCTAACTCCGAGCAGACCCACGATCTGGGAATGCGTTGCAACCCGGTCTTTTTACTATTCCAAAGTAAATTTGAAATGTCGCTACAGCTGTAACGTTGCGTACTCTTCGCGTAGCTTACGGCGCAGTGGCTTGTGCACTGCGCTTTTCGGGATCGGCGTGGAACGTACGATTATCTGTTTTGGGCGTTTGTGTCCGCTAAGGTGTGGCCGGATGAAGCGGCCGATCTCTTCGGCGGATATTTCGACATCGTGCTTCGGCACGACAACCGCGATCACGGCTTCGCCCCACTTGTCGCTCGGCGCACCGAACACGCCGGCCTCGGCGACACCGTCATGCTCGCAGATGACGGCCTCGATCTCAGTCGGCCATACGTTAAACCCACCCGTGATGATCACATCGTCCTTACGGTCGACGACATACAGGTAACCCTCCGTGTCGAAATACCCCATATCGCGCGTGTAGACCCAGCCATCGCGGACGCGCTCGGCGGTTAACGCCTCATCTTTCCAGTACCGCGCCATGGTATGCGGACCACGGCTGACGATCTCACCCACCTCACCGATCGGCTGCTCGATACCATTCGGATCGACGATGCGCACCTCAACGCCACACCCGACTCTTCCGGCCGAGCGCAAACGTGCCGGTGGTTCAATGGTCGGGTCGAATACGTGGTCTTCCTGCAGCAAGGTCGTGAGCACGTTCGGGGCCTCACTGCAGCCATAAATTTGCACGAACACCGGGCCGAACGCTTTAAGCCCTTCTAAGATCCGCTGCGGCGATATCGGTGCGCCGCCGTAAATAATCATGCGCAAGCTCGAGGTGTCGTAGCGATCGAGCAGGCCCGAGTCGAGCACCACGTTCAATGCGGTTGGGATCATGAATAAGGTCGTTACTCGCTCGCGTTCGATTGTCGCTAGCAATTCCTTGGCGTCGAAATTGAACGCCGGTAGGATCACTTGCCGCGCGCCGCGCATCCACCAGGTATACATAATTTTCCCGGCGGCATGGGATAGCGGATGAAAATGACACACGACTTCATCGAACGGCACGTTCCAGTTAAGCAACATGTTGTTGACCACGTTAACCATGCAGCGGTGATCCATCAATATGCCTTTCGGCATGCCGGTCGTGCCACCCGTAAAGCGCAGCGCGTAGCCATCGTCCTCGCCCAAGTCGATCAGCGGTACGGTAGTTGCTGCGCCGGCGATAAGTGTTTCGAAGTGAAGCTCTGAACCTTGCGTTTGCCCGACAACAATCGTGGTGATTTCGCGCCCGACTAAAGTTCGCGCCTCACGCAACGCCGCCAGGCCGTCTTCCGCGGCGATCACGATCTCGGCATCGGAGAATTCGATGAAGCGCCGCACTTCGTCGACGGACGAGCTGATCAGCATTGGCACGCGCACGGCGCCCGCCTTTACAATCGCGAATTCGGCCTCCGGATATTCGATCTGATTGCCAATCAACACGCCGACTCGGTCGCCTTTGCAGACGCCAAGCTTGATCAGCGCATTCGCGAGTGCGTTGGCGCGACCATCGATTTCAGCAAACGTACGTTCAATCTTCGGAGTGACAAAGGCAACTCGATCGCCGTGTCGCTCGGTACTCCACGCGAGCATCGCGGCGATATTCATACGTGGTCGGCCGGGCGCGTTGCGTCGATGACGCGTTGTTCGCGGAGCTCCGCGCGTAGGGTTTCAGTTGCCGCTTCGTCGACCTGCTCATCTACGTCGAGCGCGACGCCGTAAATAGAACGTGCCGCAACCTCCGAGACGACACCTTCATTAACGTCTTGCGCAACGGCCGCCGGCTCGCGCGCTAGTGGATCGCCGTAACCACCGCCACCGACGAACGTCATTACGAACACTTCCCCTCCCGCGCCTTTTTCGAGGCGGCGATCTCGCGGCCACACCGATTTTGACGCTTCTGGGACAAAGTGATCCCAAGAGTCGCGTTCGAGGTCGTCGAAGCTTGGGATGTATCCCGCCTGCAAGGACTCCCACGCGCCGGACTCTCCGATCGCGCCGAAATAAACACCCGAGCTGGGATAGCCGCCGAAGATCCCCTGAGTTGGCACGGCGTTTCGATCTGAACACCAAATTCCGCCTTGCGGACCTGACTTCTCGCCCCACACGATCACGGCGTCACGAATACTCCAGCCGCCACGCCAACGCCCGGCGCCGCCTGAGTCGCGCCACAACTCGCGAGTGAGATATAGGAATGGCTCGGTGCGCTCGTGTGCTTCGATACTGGGGACCGCGCCACTAATACAGGTGTAATTGCCGCGACCACCGTCCAGCCCGGCCATGGCGCCCTGCCCTTCGCCCATGCTGTCTTGGTTCACGAAGACTGAAAAATCGCCGTGTTGATTGATGCCATTGAAAATATAGGTGGGTGCCATCGCGCCCCATTGCGCGGTCGCCCGTTCGCGTAGGAACTCATCGTCCGAGGCCTGCATGGCAAGACTTGCAGCCGCGTAGAAAGCGTCCTGTACCCGCCACGCACCGTAGCCCGTGGCGACGCCGACCGGCGTTGGGTATTCGGCGTTGATGAACGTGCCGCGATCCGCCCTTATATGCACTGGACGCATCACGCCGGCGTTAAACGGAATACCGCTGCCCAGTTGCTGAATCAGCGGCCCCATCACGCCACCAATAAGCCCCGTCTCAGAACAGTTGATCAACGCTGGCGCAGAGGGACTACTGCCTCGCCAATCGAGAAACAGTTCGTCGCCGGCGACCGTCATACGGACAAAGGCGCGATAAATCGTATCGTCAGCGTAGCCATCCTCTTGGTAATCGATGCCCTCGTACACACCGTCTGGGATGGAATGTAGACGCTCGCGGAAGGCGGCCTCAGAGAAGTCGCGCAGTGCCGCCGTGATGCGATGCAGCTCGGCGACGCCGTATTGCTTGACCAAGTTTTGGATCGCCTTAACACCAATGTGCAATGCCCCGCTTTTGGCACCGAGGTCACGGGTTAACTGATCAGGGATACGTGAGTTGTTAACGAAAGCACGCACCACGTCCGGCCGGTAGGTACCACCATCATTAATTTTGGTCGGCGGGAAGCGCACCGCCTCGGCAATGACATCGATGCACTCGGGCGACATACTACCCGGCGCCATGCCGCCAACGTCGCCGCAATGTAAATCGCAGAACACCCAACCAACCAATTGATCTTCGGCGAACACCGTGGCGATCAACGCGACGTCGTTCGAATGCACCGCGCCACCAGTGTAAGGATCGTTGCTGATATAAATGTCGCCTGCTTTGATTTCATCGCGGCCGTAATTTTCGAGGATCCAAGGAACGATCTTAATTTCATGGCCGAGATGGGTACACACAGCGCTGCCGAAAGCGACGATCTCGCCTTGTGCATCCATGAATGCCGTGGAGTAGTCGCCCGACTCGCGCGTCACTTCATTACCGGACAATTGTTCTAGCGTTCGTGTCATCAAACGCATCAGAGTTTCAAGCCGATTGTGCACGACTTGCAAGGTGACCGGATCGACCGTCGGCAATCGCGCCTCGGCCGTGTCTAATTTAGCGACCATGCGCGCCTCCGTTGTCGATTATCGATGGTTGTGCCGAGCGTGATACCCAGGCACTGCTAGGTGTGATCAGTAGGTTGCCGTGCGGATCGACTGCCACCCTATCACCGGGCCCGACTAGGACCGTGCGCAACTCGCCCTCGATGAGCGCTGGACCCACGACATCCATACCGGGACGCAGCGTCGTTGCGTCCCAGATCTCCGCCTCGAGCCACTCGCCGAGATAGATTTTGCGTGTTGGACGAGGCGCATTCGACGCGCCTAAGTCGAACGTTGGTAGCTCTGGCATCTGCGGCGAATCGATACGACCAATACCAACTGCACGGTAATTGATCACCTCGATCTCACCTTCCGTCCACGCCGCGGCTTCGCCATAGACTCTTTTGAACTTACTCAACCAATCTTTTACCACTGTTGCCAAATCATTGCCGTCGAGATTCGTTTCGAGAACCGACGGCGCGATTGCGATACTCAGCTCGAGCACCTGGCCCTTGTAACGTAAGTCGACAAAGAGCTGTACGGAGCGTCGTTCGAGCGGTACGTTTTCTGTCTCGAGCAACTGCATCGGAAAATCGGCAACTTCGCGCAAGCGTTGACTCACATACACCGCCTTGTCGTCTAGCGTTTCGTCGGCTTGCTCACCGAGCGTCACCTTAACCGTATCGTCGGTGAGGCTATAGGCATGGCGAATGTCAGTTGTCATCAGACCGAATGCCGAAAACACCGGGAAAAAATTTGGCACAAGGACCTGCGGACTGCCCAAGTGGCTGCCGATTGATGCGGCGTGCACACCGGCCGCGGCGCCAAACCCGACCAAAATATAACGGCGCGGATCGTAGCCCTTAGCAACGAGAAAATTCTCGATGGCATCGGCCATTGCGGCAGTGATCACCTGATAGATACCCCAAGCGTCTTCCACCACATGCTCAAGCGCGCCAGTGGCTGAAGCGTAGCTTTGTATCGCAAGCCTCGCCGCGGCATCGTCAAGTTCTATCTCTCCGCCGAGTTTGGTTGCCTCAGCGAACAAACCGAGTACTAGGTTTGCGTCAGTTACGGTAGGTCGTGTACCGCCACGTCCATAACAGGCAGGGCCCGGATCCGCACCTGCGCTTTCTGGCCCGACCCGTAGGCGCGACATGCTCCCTGCACGTTCCAAAGTCGCGATACTCCCGCCGCCGGCACCGATCGATACGATCTCAACACCAGACACCGCGATCGGGTGACCAAGAACTTTGAGGCCGGCACTGAGTTCGATTTCTTGTTCGGTGATCGCGCTGATGTCACAACTGGTGCCGCCGACGTCCATGCACACAACGTTGCGCATGTTGATCGCTTTGGCGACAGCCAGCGCACCGACCGCGCCACCTGCTGGCCCGCTGTTGATCAACATGACTGGCGCGCGCACCACCTCGCTGAGCGGGGCCACACCACCCAACGTTTGCATTACCAGCAGCGGCGCGCGCAGCCCGTTGTCCTCGAGGAAATCTTGCAGCCGCGTGCCCTGACGCTGCACGGCGTTGCCGATATAGGCGTTGATCACAGCCGTCGAAGTACGTTTGAATTCGCCCAGGCTGCCACTGACGTCGGCGCCAAGGGTCACAAACAAATCCGGATAAAGCTCTGCAGCAATAGCGCGGGCACGCTGTTCGTGGATGCCGTTCAACTGAGCCCAAAGGAACGACACGACCAACGAATCGACACCGCGCTCGTCGACTAGGTGGTGCAACGCCGCGCGTAGTTCTTCTTCCACCAATGGCACGATAACGGTACCGGTGTAGTCAAGCCGCTCAGTCACTTCGACGATTTGGCGACGCCCGAATAGCGGTTGAAAAGTTGCCTCGAGCGCGGTGCGCACATCAACGACGCCACCACGATTCATTTCAGCGATACGGTACGCGTCGCCGTGGCCGCGAGTGGTTATGATGCCGACCTTTGCGCCGCTGCGGGTCAATAAGGTGTTAAGTCCAATCGTCGTGCCGAAGCAGAACAAGGGGTCAACCTGCGACAAAAATTCTTCCAATCTCAGGTCGCAGTGGTCCGCCGCCTTCTTAAGACAGATCTCCGCACAGCCGACCGGATCGACCGTGGTGAGACTTTTGAATTGCACGATTGCGCCGCTCTCGCTGTCATGCACTGCGAGGTCGGTGAATGTGCCGCCGATGTCGAGTCCGACACGGAAGCGACCAACGATTGAACGGCTTACGGGAGTTCCTTCTTACCCGGAGGGGCAGCCGAGTCGGGGCGCTCGAGTGAGTCGCCGGCGGCGACTTGTGCTTCCCAATCGCGCGTCTCGGCCGGTAAGGTATAGGCGGATTCGTGATCCACCGGATAGCGCAGGCGCCGCCCGATTTGGGCTTCCTCGATGGCGTGTGCGGCCATTCCTGGAATGGCCGATAAAATATTCGTGGCGAGCATTTGCTCAGGCGTGAAACCCATGTCGAGGAACAGCGCCGCCATCAAGCCGTCAACGTTGAGGACTAAACTCGTACCCACGAGTTCTGAGGCACGTACCCGGATCCGATCGAGTAGCCCGACGCTCGGACCGATCATGCCTTCGGCCTCTGCGATTTCACGTACCGTCTCTCCGCGTGGGTCGAATTCCTTATGAATTGGATGACCGAGACCAGGGATCGGTTGGCGCACATCGCGGCGCAAACGCAAGGCAGCATCGATCGCCGCGTCGCTAGGATCGGGGCCATGCGTTTGCGTCAATTCGATGAGCAACTCGGCAGTGAGATGCGCAGTGCCAGTGTAGGGACCGAAGCACAGCACGCCGGCGGCGATCGCAGCGGGCACTGAAGCAGAGCCCGACATCACGTAACGTGCGCTAACGGTCAAGGTATTGACCAATCCGTGATCGAGGCACGAGCACAAGATTGCATCGAATACGCGTAACTCAGCTGATGTTGGCCGGCGGCCGATGATCGTGAGAAATGCGCCTTCCGAGAAGCTCGATTGGTGCATTACATCGCGCACGTCGTAACCGCGAATATTTATTTCACCTGGCGCAACGCGACTGATGCTAGTGACGAATTCTGGCTCGTCCTTATCCTTGTCGTCTTGCTTGCGCGAGTTCAACGCGACGCCCCGAAGGAAATCCAGGCGTCGGGATTCGCTGCATAATCGGCGGCCGCATCGTAGCCGTCGTCGGCGGCGACCGGCAGGCTGCGATAGGTCCAACGCAAGGGTTCGTCCCGCAGGTAAAGCTCGACGCTCAGCAGCGCCTTGCAGCTAGGACAGAATATTTCCGCGAGCTCAAGATCGGGGTGTTCGTAGACGCGATAGGTATTGCCGAAATCACCGCCATTGAGACGCTCGGCAGCGTTCATGCGCTTGACCAGCGCGTACTCCTTCCAGTTTTCGGCGTCGCTTGATAATCGCGAGTCGCAGTTAGCGCAGGCAACACTATGATCGTCTTCTCTCCAGACTACATCTCCGATCCTCATTTCGCGCTCCTAATGGCCTATGAAACGGGCAAAATTATTTGGACAGAACCAAGAAACATATTTCTATTCGGGAGGCAGCGCAAGCGGGGACAACGGTACTGCCGTGGCCACATGATCGATGCCTTGCGAAGCTTATGTGGTGCCGCCCGGTGAAACGATTGATCTGCTCAAAACGAGAACCGCACAATCTCCACGGATGAATGTTCAATCCAGCTGTCGACCACGATTCAAAACGGACGGCGAAAAATTCGCTCGCGATCTGCCTGCAGGAACAAGCCAAAGGGGACAGACTTATCTACGGGTCTACATTCTATTCAAATAAATCTGTCCCGTTTGGAGTCTCCTTTGATTTCCTCAATCGCTAGACACCATCGACGCCAGTTCCAGTTCCATTTGCACAGATTGCGGCGTGGCAGTACGATCGCCTCGTTCTCCACGACCTTATTTCCCAACCTAACCAGAGTGATCAAGCCATGGCAGCAGTACTAAAAGAATCGAACGTTAAAGTTATCGCAGGCAGCGCATCCGAAGTTCCGTGGGCCAACTGTGGCCCGGGTATCGAGATAAAAGTGTTGGCAATCGACGAAAAACGCCACAGTGTTCAATACCTTGCGCGCACCGGAGCAGGACACAACGTCGGCGTTCATCGCAACGCAGCCGATACAAACATCTACGTTCTCGAAGGCAGCATAAAGAATCTGACAACCGGTTGTGAATTCGGGGTCGGCGATTTCTGCTTCCAGCCGGATGGCGACGTGCATGAAGAATTAGTCGGGCCCCAGGGTGTCACGACTTACGTATCACAACGAGGCGACAGCGACGTCCTCGTCGAGTTCATGGACGAGACGGGTGCAGTGTGCGATAACTTTAAGCTGTCGGATTTCGCTAAGTTACTCTGACAAAATCGGAGACGGTGGCTAACGCTTCACGGCGCCGTCACCGTCTCCCGATATCTGCCCGCTACACCCGCGTAGCCAACGAGCGCGCGTCCCAGGCTCGATATAGATCGAGCGTCAACATTACGCATTTCTCAACGCCTTGATCTCCGCGACAGCGGCAAGGGGACAGACTTATTTGCCGATTTAGTTTAACTACTCGAATATATCAGTCACCTTTTGATAAACACCTTGGATTAATCGAAATACTGTACTCGGTGGATACGATCACCCGTGTTTGACCCAGCGTAGCGTAAAAGTTCTCGGGCAGCGCAGATAGAACGTGTCACACCAATCGATGTTGTCCTCGACGATATCGATGGTTCGAAATTGCTTGAATAGGTGTTTAATCGCAAGTTCGCTTTTCAGCAGCGCTAATGCGCGCCCAACACACAAATGAATGCCCCAGCCGAAGGCCATGTGCTGCCGCAGATCCGTGCGCGTGACGTCAAGCTGATCGGGCCGGGCGAAGATAGTCTCGTCGCGGTTCGCACTGCCGTAAATCGGTAAGACGATTGAATCTTTGGGGATCGCTACGCCGCATATCTCAGTAGCGCCCGTTGCGCGCCGAAACAACACCTGTGTCGGCGACAAATATCGTAAAGTTTCTTCCGTGAGATTCGGCACCAGACTCAAATCGTTGCGCACGAGCCTTTCTTGATCTGGGAACGAACGGAGGCTCACGAGGATCTTGCACAACAACCCTGTCGTGGTTTCGTTTCCAGCCACTAACAACAGCACGCACAATGCCAACGCTTCTTCTGCAGTGAGTTGATCACCCGCATCCTCGGCGTCCTTACGGATCTCTACGAGTTGCTTCGCGCTCAGCGTCTCAACCCCCATGATATGCCCGATAATTTCTACCGGTAATCGCGAGGCAATTGCGCTAACGAATTCAAATTCCTCGACATCCGCAACTTGCGCTATCAGCCGATCAACAATATCAATCACTTGCTCGCGCTGCGAATCCAGCGCGCGTTTGGAAAAACGCCTTATTGACGAAAGTCCGTAACCGCGTTTGAACAGGCGGATCAGAGGCAATTAGATACTGTGCGCCGGGCACCGGATTGCCCTCGCCAAAGGCGATTTCAATTAGTGGGTCTGACGAGAATTGCGCGTGATCTAATAACAGGGCACGCACGTCCGCATTGCGACTCACCGCGAATCCATTCAGATCAGGAATAAACTTAAGCGGCTCGTGCTCGCGCAGGTATTGATAAAAAGGATAGGGATCATCGCGCAGCGCAGCGCTCTTCGGATGGTAGGCGGCATAATCCAGAGTCGCGCGTTCGCGGGTTGAATGCACGTGGTCGACATCACCGGGATTCAATTGACTCTCCGTGCACGTTTCCACGCGGCATTTCTCTTTGTTATGGCCAATTCAAGAGCTAGAACTTATTGACCGACATGACCAAAAGGGGACAGAATTATTTGTGAGTTTATATTTCATTCAAATAAATCCGCCCCTTTAATTCTAATAGACTAATAGCCCAGGGCATTAGCCGCCAGTTGATAATTACTTAACTGGCTGTCGAATTTTAATGGATTGCGCAGCCGAGCCCGTACACCAAGAAAAAGCCAAGGCGCGCGCGCCGGCTTACTGGGGATCAGCGTGCCAGAGCAGACGACGCGTATCCCAGACGCACTGGGGCGTACCCTGCCCGCCGCTACTCACTGCTTGGGGTAACGCCCGTTCCGAAGACTAAAAGTCAACCTCCAATAGCACGTCGGTCCGGCGTTAACTCGCATGGTACCGAGGTAATTGGCGCGACCCGGGCCGCGCCCCAGCGAATTCTCTAGTTGCGTGTGCGAAAGCTATACATGAGTATGACGGACTGTGCCAATCCCGCTGGCACCGCCATAGCAACACAATGGACCTCAGCTTATGAATACAGAGTTAAACATTTTGCCGGGCGCGCAAAGCAGCAAAGGATTCCAGTTCAATCTTGAAAATGTCCAGTGGCACGAATTCATGACACCGGGGACGTTCTACCGCATCCGCCGCGTCGACGTTGCCGCACGTCAGGCCGACATGCTCGTAAAGTTCGAGGCCGACAGCCAGTGCATGTATCACCGGCATGCGTGTTGTACCAGCACCTTAGTGCTCGAACGTGAGTTGCGCGTGCATGAACAGATCGATGGTGGCGAGGTGGTCAAAGTCAAATCTGCTGGCAGCTACTCGCTCGGCGGCGAAGGTGAGGTCCACATCGAAGGCAGCGGTTCGAAACCCGCGATCATTTTTTTCGGCATGAGTAGCGACAGCGACGTTATCTACGAATTTCTGAATAACGATCTGAGCTTGCGTCGGGCAGTGACCGTCGCTGATTTTGATCAAGATTGGCGTACGAACTGGCCGCAGGACAAACGGACAAGCTAAGCGACAACTAAAGAGAAGTTAGCAACTGCATCATTGGAGGAGCAAACATCATGGCGAGCGTGACACCACTGAAAGAAGTCGGCATAGCCGAATTCAACACGAACGAACTCAACTGGCACATCTTGAAAGGTGGGCCGGAATTTGATTATCCCATCGACTACAGCCTGGCCCTGCTTGGCGCGCAGCCAGATAAAGGCCGCATCGATTTCTTGGTGCGCTGGGAACCGAACGCTTACTGTCATTTTCATCGTCATCTCAGCGACACCGCCACCTTAGTCCTAGAAGGTGAGCACCACATCGTCGACACCACCGCAACAGAGACTGTGCACAAAATTCGTCGCGTTGGTCACTACGCGCACAGCGCTGGTGGCGATCTACACATGGAATACGCCGGACCTGACGGGACACTGGTGTTTTTTAGCATGGACGCGCCGGATGGCCGTCTATTCGAGGTTTTAGACGACGCGAACAATATTCTTACTGTCACCACCATCGACGATATCGTCTCCGGGCGTTTAGTCGAATAAACCTGAATGCCTCGATTGGGTGCGCTGCGCGCCCTATCGAGGCCACTCCCAGGTAGTCAACAGGTGATTAAATCGTAGCCCATTTAAGGAGCTGAATATGCGCATCGCCTATATGCCCGACACTCATTTTGGTGGCTATGACCAGCAGATCCCGACGCGCCTCGAAGTCGCAGCAGCGGGCGATCAATTGTTGCGTGAGGCTGAGGTAGCTGAGGAAGTCGGATTCGAAGGCCTGTGGTTGCCAGAACGCCACGCGCGACCGGAAACCTACTTTCCCTCGATTCTGACAGTGGCCGCGGCGATGGCGGCACGCACAACACGCATACAGATTGCGACCGCTGTACTGCAGCCAACTTACTATCACCCCGTACACGTCGCCGAACAATTGGCGCAGATCGACTCGCTGTCTAAGGGGCGTCTAGTGTTCGGCGCTGGGGTTGGCTATCACGAAGACTATTTTCGACTGTTCGGCGTTTCGCCCAAGCGCAAAAACGCGCGCTTCGAGGAAGTCATGCAAATCATCGAAGGCGTGTGGACCAACGAGCGGTTTTCGTTTCACGGCGAGTTCTACAAGTACGACGATATTTTGTTGACTCCGAAACCTTATCGACAACCACGACCGCCGGTGTGGATCGGCGCGTTTTTTGACAACGGCGTCGAACGCGCAACCGATTGGGACGGTTGGATCTGGGGCCATCAACCTGAGATGGAAACCGCCCGAGAACGGATCGAGTATTGGCGCGAGAAAGCCGACAAGAAAGGACGCAAGAACTGGAGCGTCGGCCTCATTGTCGAAGGCTGGATTGGTGACGACGATAAGCAAGTACGCGAGCAGCACGGTCATCGATGGGTACGCGAGCTGGCCTTCTATCAAGAGCACGGCATGGAACCCACTGCAGAGGCGGTGACGGTTGAGAAACTAGAACAGCAATTTTTGATTCTCGGTAGTGCGCAGAAGTGGATCGACCGGCTCGGCGAAATGCGCGAGCAACTTAAGCCGGACTGGGTCTGCCTGCGCACGCGCACACCGGTGCCAGAAGTGGGCTACTACCCAGACCCTGAGGAATCACTCGAGTGCATTTATCGGCTGGGCGAAGAAGTAATACGGCATTTTCAATAGAGCCGATCTCAATTGTAGAAACGCGTAATCGCACGGCTAATTTCCGGGACCTGCACGACCGTGGGGCTAACTAACTAACCAATCGCACGACGGTTTTTCGGAGAACGATCTCGGACTTCTCCCTGTTCGTCCTCATCTGAATAAAAAAGCGCAGGTCATGCTGCTCAAACAACGACGCGTTTTGCTAGCTTGGCTATGACCAAGGCGGGCAGGCTTGTTTGCAGGTCTACTTTCTATTCAGATAAATCTGTCCGCTTTGTTTAATCCGCCCCTTTCATTTAGGTGACCCGCGC
>JBLFWZ010000077.1:0-16913 GCA_047611905.1 Gammaproteobacteria bacterium
TTCAGAATTTTCTTTACGGCCGCCTGGCGGACCCGCGTTTGCGCATCTTGGCGCATTTGGCCTTCAATTCGCGGCTTAACGGTTTCGTAGTCGAGTTGAACGCCAACAACGGTCACCCCTCTCTTGATAATGTGGAAGCCCGACTCGCTGCGAATTGGCGTACCGATTTTACCCACCGCGAGTTTTTCTACGACGGCGCGAATACGTGGCACGATGTCAGCGGTTTTCAGTAGGCCCATGTAACCGTCGTTGACTCGGCTTTGAATATGCTTCGAATGCTTAAGCACTACGCTGGTGAATGTTTTCGAGCCCTGTTGCAGTTGCTTAGCCAGCTGTGCGGCCAATTTCTGAGCATTTTTTTCGATTTGATCGGACGCGCCTTCTGGCACGGGGATAAATACTTGCCACATATGAATTCGGTCCGGGAGCTGAAAAGCGGCCGTGTTCTCGGTATAAAATTCGCGGCTTTGAGCGTCACTTGGGAAGGCGGAATCGAGGTTTCGTTGAACGACTTGGCCAAGATACGCGGCAGCGAGCACTTTATGCGACGCCCGTTCCATGAGCGCGGCAACAGACTCGTTGGTGTGGGCCTGGTTCGCGTTGGCGGCCAACAATACCGCCTGATTTGCACGTTCTTGCTCAACAAACGCCTTAAACGCATCTTCTGAATTCAATATGGCAGTGCGCCGTGCTTCGTCCGTAAGCGCAAGAAGTTGCCAAATCGCGTCTCGATCAATTCTTTTGGGAGTTTTCACAATCGGTGTTGTTACTTGCATTTCGACCACCGGCTGCGGTTCATCACCCGCAGTCCTACTAGCGTCCAGGTACCAGTACGCGCCGCCGGCGCCGACACAAATTAACAACGAACCGACCAAAATCGATCCCGCTGTTGGTAAAATTCTCACGTATTTTCACTCCTTCGTGTGACAGATGAGGGTGACTAGCGACATTCTCCGATTCACCCGTATCCGAAAAACGCGATTCCACACGTACGGAACTGGCGGAATCACCACTTAGGCCAGATCGTGATGTGGTTAGGTCAATTTCAACAATAATATTAATTCAAAGACGTATAGAGTTTTGTTAATGTACAATTACGCATTAGATTTACAAGTATACGAAATGACAATCGCGCGTCGCGGGCTACTTCGATGGGAACCCGCGAATCAATCACTGTCCTGGGCGTTGGTGGAAAAATAATCTTCGATGGCTCCAAAAACGACTAATTTGGCCCTCCTGTTCGCTGATATCAGCGGAAGTACACGCCTGTACGAAATTCTGGGTGACAGCGCCGCACGCACCAAGGTTTCAGATTGCCTCGATACGCTAAGAACCGTCGTAGAAAGACACAATGGGATTGTAATCAAAACCATTGGCGACGAAATCATGTGCACGTTCGAAACAGCTGAAGCCGCGGCAACCGCGGCTTGTGAGATGCATGAGATTCTCGACGACGATGTCACAGAACAAACGGCAGCAGGTCCGATTTCGCTCACTATCCGAGTCGGTATGCACTACGGGCCAGCGATACTCGAAGCCGGCGACGTCTTTGGCGATGTCGTTAACGTTGCTGCACGCATGGCTTCAATGGCGAAAGGCGGGCAAATAATTACGACGCAGAACGCAGTCGATGCGATGTCCCCAATCATGCGCGCAAGCACGCGCTTTATTGATCGCGCACCGGTCAAGGGGAAAAAAGAAACTGTCGATATCTTCGAGGTGTTGTGGCAGCAAGAAGATGTGACGCGAATGTCGACCGGCATAATCACGCTGCCGAGTCCAGACCCCGTCCGTATGTGTCTCACATATCAAAGTACTAGCGTGACGCTTGACGGCGACATAACTCAGGTCGTGATGGGCCGCAGCAAAGCGGCTGATTTAACCGTAGATGAAAGTCTCGCATCGCGCCATCATGTTCGAATCGAACACCGTCGCGGCAAGTTTTTTATTATCGACCAGAGCACGAATGGAACATACGTGCATCACGAAAACGAAGAAGCTTTTTTACGTCGCGAAGAGATGCCTATTAGTGGCGATGGGATGATCAGTCTTGGGCGCTCGTTCTCTGAAAACCCGCAGGAAGTCGTGCATTTCAAATCGGAATTCTGACCTTTTTGACACACTTGCCTGCGTGCGAAAAACGCAATGTAATTTCGTTCCGGCAAGCTGCTACCAAGTAACAGTTTCCTCGGCTGCAGTGCATGGCAAGCGAGCTCCGGGGCGAACTGGAAATGGGAAACGTTAATGCTGGACACCGTGACAAGTTGGCGATCAGCACTTCGTAGCGAGGTCGGCAACGTCCGTAAGCACAACGAGGACTCTGGACTCGACCGCCCGGACGTAAAGCTGTGGGCCGTCGCCGATGGTATGGGCGGCCATTCTGCCGGTGATCTAGCCAGCCAAATGATTGTCAACGCCCTGAACAAACTCAAAGCGAGTGAGTATCTCAGCGAACACGTCGACTTCGTCGAACACAGCATTCTGAGCGTCAATAACCGCCTGTTGGAGCTTTCAAAGGCAAATAATCAAACCATTGGTAGCACGCTAGTTACTTTAATCGGCGGCGCAAAGCATTGCGTTTTCATGTGGGCAGGTGACAGTCGCCTATACCGACTTCGAGACGGGACCTTGGATCAACTAACAACTGATCACACGCAAGCTCAGCACTACTACGAGCGTGGACTTATTAGTCGGGAAAGTGCCGTCGACCACCCGGCCGGGAACATGGTCACGCGCGCGGTCGGTGCATCATCCGCCTTATTCCTCGACATCGACATTGTCGAAATAATCCGCGGCGACCGCTTTCTACTTTGCTCCGATGGCTTAGATAAGCACGTTTCCGATGCTGAGATAGAAACAGCGATGCGAACTGGAGGTCCTGCGATAGTTGTCGATCAACTGGTTGACCTCACTTTGAGCCGCGGCGCGAGCGACAACGTGACAGTATGCGTCGTCGATGCAGTGCACGGACGATAGCGATTAGCCTTTACGCAAACCGAACACGCATCTCATGATTAATTTTAATTTCGCGAATTACGATACGAGATGCCGCAGCAATCTTTACTCAATCAATTGGTATTTAAACGGGACGCCTAATCGTGGCTGATTTTAAAACCGCACTGACAGCGTTATCGCGCGGCGATCTTGAATTCGACGTCGTCGCGGCGAACCTTTCAAAAATGTTGGTCAAACAACCACAACTCGCGCCGACGATAATGGAGCAGCTACGCTCCGCGTACAGCGAAGACTTAATCGATGCAACGATTTACGCGCGCCTAAAAAAGCTCGTTGCTGAAAATGGTGAAACCAGCGACTCCGACGATGCTACGCAATTTCGCTCAGACATGACCGAAATTGCTGACGGCGAGGATCACACCGCTTTCTCCGCCGAGACCGACAGCAACACAATTGCCGCCCAGGCGCGGGCCGCGATAACTGCAGCGTTGAACACAGATAACACACTGGATTTCGATCTCACGGGAAATAGCTTACCCTCAGGCGGTTCATGGCCCACCGAAGATTCCGAGTCTAACGCGATTGGTAGCGGCCGCAATGCTGCAATGGCAGAGGACAAAATCAGACCGGGATCGGTGCTTAAGGATCGCTTCAAACTTGACGACGTTCTAGGTATCGGCGGGATGGGCACCGTTTATCGCGGACGAGATTTGATTAAGGTCGAGGCTCGCGATAAAAACCCGTTCGTCGCACTGAAAGTCTTAAACGAAGATTTCAAACAGCACCCAGATTCATTCATAGCCTTACAGCGCGAAGCGAGTCGTCAGCAACGACTTGCGCATCCCAACATCGCGACCGTCTATGATTTCGATCGGACTCGCGGGGGAACCGTTTTCCTCACGATGGAATTACTTGAGGGTGAACCTCTCAATAACATCATTAAAAAACAAGTCCGCGCTAAAGGCGGACTGCCGTTCGACGAAGCATTGACGATGATCAAGGGACTCGGCAATGCCCTAATCTACGCCCACGAGCGCGGCATCGTTCACTCCGACTTTAAACCTGGTAACTGTTTCCAGACTAACGACGGAGTGATGAAAGTCTTAGACTTTGGCATTGCTCGGGCGGTAAAGAATCCGCTGCAAGGAGAAGGAGAAAAGACCCTCTTCGACGCTGGAAAATTAGGCGCACTGACACCCGCGTACGCGAGCGCCGAGATGCTCGAAGGAGAAGAGCCGGATCCCAGGGACGATCTCTATGCTCTCGCATGCGTTGCCTACGAATTATTAACTGGCAAACATCCATTTAATAAATTACCGGCTAATAGCGCGCGTGATAATCACCTGGTACCGAATCCAATAAAAGGGCTAAAGCGCCGCCAGCAAAAAGGCTTAATGCGGGGTTTGGCCTTCGCACGAGAAGACCGATCGCAAAGCGTCGAACAATTTTTGATCGAGCTGGAGGGAAACACCTCACCGTTTAAGAACCCATTAGTCCTAGTGCCGGCCGCCCTGGTGATTATTGGACTGGTGGCGGCTGCGCCGACCTTAGATTTCATTCACGAAAAAGAAATCAACAAGAAAATCACGGCGATCAAAACTTTAGATTCCAGTATTGTCGAAAAGACGCTCGCGGAATTACACGAACCCGAGTTCGATCTCGGCGATCGCGATCGCATTTTAGTTGCAACGCGCACAGAGATGCTCACGTATTTCCAAAACGAAATAGAACACAGGGTGGACGTGGACGCAGGACGATATAACTTCACCGGCGCACACACCGTAATCGACCGCGTCGCCGACATGGATGTGTTTAAGGATTCTGCCCAAGTCCAACAATGGCGAGAACGCATAATCAATGCCGAAAGTGTTCTTTTGAATGATCAAACCGTGATCTTCAACGAAGCGCTGGCGGCGAATCGATTATTACGTATTGATGGAACGGACGATGTGCACGACGCATTAGACATCGTGTCGAAGTTCGCACCGGCCGCAGTTGATTCATTGAAACGGCGACTGCCTGGACAATACGCGGCTGCGATCGAGCGGGCGATCGTGAACGAGGAATTCGACCTCGCAAACGATCTGGGCAAGGTTGGTCTTGAAATTAGTTCGGGCAACAAAAATTTGAACAACTTGCTCGCCAAAATCGAAGGCGCACAAGAGCGAGCAGAGACAGCACGCAAAATACTTGAATTCACCGCTCGGATCCAAAATGCAGTTGATAATTCGGATCGTCTGGCCGGCTACATCGCAGTTCAGCAAGACGTAAAAAAATTGTCAGAAATTGACCCTACAAGCGAACTACTCACTTCGCTCGCGAAAAAAATCGGCCCCTTAGTAGATAAGGACATTGCGGCGTTGTCGCAACGTAAGAATTGGGCATCGAGCGACCTCGTGCAAAACGATTACAGCGACCTCCTTCTGCCTTTAGGTATGAGGGACAAACACGCTCGCGCAACTAAATTGCGTGCCGAATTCGAAATTGAAATTGATAAATTGGTAATGGAGATCGGCGCCGCCGTAGCCGCGGACAATCTAGCTCCGCCGGTGACCAAAAACGCCACTAGTTTAGTAGCGAAGCTCAACTCCATGGCGCCAGGACATGTGAGGACCGCGCAAGCGCGTGAAATCGTGGCACGAGGCTATCTTGGCAAAGCCCGAACGGCTCGTGCTGAAGCCAACTTTTCCAATGCACAGGAGTATTTGAAGACCGGCGGCGAAATCGCCGCAGAGACGGATGTGATGGCGTCGCTCGAAATGGAACAGGGCATCGTCGATGCCGACGCTGCTGCTGACTCCGCCACGCTACTTCAACGGGTATCGAACCGCGAAGTTGAGTTCGAACAAGCATGGACTACAGCCGAACAATCGTTTGATTCTCTAAGCTCAGACACAAGTTCTATTTCCTTTGCGCTTGCCCGCTACGACGCATTAGTTTCGCTAAAACCAAATGATGAGCGCCTACCGCAATTACGTGGCCAATTGGTATCGAGCATCACGAGAGTTGGGGACCAGTTAGCTGCAAAAGAGCAATGGGCCGATGCTGTGAATGTGACGCGCGCGACCCTAGCTTATGCACCTGACGTGTCGTTATTGTCGAAAAACTTAATGTCCTTCGAAGCTCAACAGCGCGAAGCCCAACTTGACGTCCAACGACGCTATCTCGTTGACCGTAAATTAGCTGTAGAGACCTTACTCGCAAACGCGACTGCAGACCGAGCCTGGAGCAACGCCATTCAAAAAGATATGGCGGAGATTCAGTATATAGCGGCCGCGAACGATCCGTGGATCGACGAATTCAAATTCAGAATTGCGACCGTGTTCATCAGCAAAGCGACCAGTGCGCGGCAAGACGAACGATTTGCCGAAGGCAAGAACATGCTTGACCGAGCACAACGCTACGCGCCCGAACTACCCGCACTGACAAGTGAGCGATTTGCTTTAGCAACGGCGGCGAATACCTTCGCCTTGGAGCAACGCGAACAAGATCAAGTTGCACGCATCGAAGGCCTGAAACAAGATTTCGAGACTCAAGCAAAAGCTAACGATGTCACCGGGGCCGCGCAGACACTGGCGGAAATTCAACGTTATTTGGGCGCAAACGATGCTTTTGTGACAACCAAAGGACCGGCATTATTGGCTGACGCCTACTACAAATTGGCGATAACTAAAGCCGAGCAACAAGACTTTGCCGCGGCGCTTAAACTTGCTAAAGCGGGGCTGAAACTTCGCCCACAAGGCCAAGAGCTACGTCTAGCAGTTAAAGACTATACCGTTGACGGTAACCGACAAGAACTTAAAAAGACCTTCGGAAATAACGCGGAGTTTGACCTCGGTGACGCGCTCGAGAAAATATCTGAAGTACAAACCCTTGATCCGCGGGCGTATGGTGCTGCCGAGTCCGAGTGGGCAGAAGCCGTGACGATTCGATTGCGGGCGTTGCAGAAAGCTAATGGAGATCATTCCAACCCATTGGTCGATCGCGCCAAAGAAGTGTTCCCTGGCAACGTACTAATTGCGTCACTCGATCACGTTGGACCAATCGTCGCCGATGCGCCACCGAGCGCCGCGAAAATAAGATCTGCGATCGATGGGGCATTGTTAAGTCAGGCAAAAAGCCTCATCAAGAGCGTCGCTCCAGAGGATGCACGGCATGCCTCGATCGTCGAGTTGAAAAGTTTATACAACTCGAAAATCAAGAACGCGAAAGCGCTCTACAACCAGTACAAATCGGCGTTTAGTGGCAAGGATTATTCTGCCGCCAATACAACCATCGATGAGGCGTTAAATTTATGGGGTGACAGCACAACGTTTAAACGAGAAAAGGCGCGGGTTCTCGCGGCGCTAAATATGTCACCACCGATCGGCGACGACGGTAATTTCATCGATGCGCCGCCCCCGCAGTCTAAATCGCCGTGTACAACTAAGCTCGCCGGCCATGGAAAGCGGAAACTCGGCACGTGCTTCGATATGGTTTCGCAATCAGCGAGAGGGCCGCTGATGGTTGTTGTTCCTAAAGACGCGGAATTTCCACAGTCGTTCGCTATCGGCAAGTACGAAGTTACGGTTGGTGATTTCAATCAATACTGCAAAATGAGCACAGCTTGTAACGCGATTTCAGATCGCGAGAGTCGCTTGCCGGTTAGCGAGATTTCACTTGAACAAGCGAGCGCTTACGCAAAATGGTTAAGCGATAGAACTGGAAACGTCTATCGGCTGCCGACAGGAAGCGAATGGACATACGCGGCACAGGCGAACGGTCAGCAGCCACGCAAAGATTACAATTGCCGTGTAGAGCAGAGTGGCCAAATCCTTAAAGGTCAGTCGACGATGAGGATCGATACTGGCAAAGCTAATGGCTGGGGACTTTATAACTATGTGGGTAATGTCCAAGAGTGGGTCAGCGCTGCAAGTGGTGTAGTTGCGCGCGGCGGGGCATTCGAAGATACGTTTAGCAAGTGCGCGATTTCACTCGAAAAACCCCACGGTGGTGCGCCTGATAAGAGCACAGGGTTTCGACTCCTACAGGAATTGGGTTAACCGTGAGCATGCGTTTGTGCGTTTTTAATCACCAAATGAACGAACAAAGCCGATGAGCGTATCTACTCTCCGTGGACTCGCAAAAGCTCACAGCGATAAGATCGTCGACAGGAAGCATTACATTCGCGAGCGTCGCCGATTAATAGACGAAATCGTGGCTGGGAAAGCAGAACTTATCCCCTACAGTGAACCTATTCCGCGTCGTACTCCCGAATCGGACCGTACGTTCAGTGATGGCGAGACCACACTTGAATTGCCGCTTATCGAAGATCTGCCTAACGCTAGCGACCCAGCCGAAAAACCAAAGCGTGGATTAATAATTGCGTGCACCGTAGTGCTGGTCGCAGCTTGTCTTGGCGCTTGGTTTAACTATAGTTCGGCTCCGCAAATCGAATTTACCGAGCAATTGCCAGAGCGCGAAATGTCGCCACAAGATGCTTCACAAGAAAGCGGCGGCGTCGCGATTCTGACAAGTTTTGTCGAACAAAACCGCTGGCAAAACGAACATATCGTCGAACTCCGCAGGCAATGGCTGGCGATTGACTCGGCGCAGAGGATTTCTGTCTCAGAGACTTCGCTAGTGCATCGGACTACCGATCTAATCGCGCAAAAATATTTAGAGGAAAATGCATTACTAACGCTTAGCACCAGCCAAGAGCCCCGCATCAAACAACGTCATCTGCTGGATCTGGGGTTCGCACTGTCACCCGGAAACGAACGTATCGAACGACTAGATTCGGAGTGGCATAGTGCGAACAACGAAGTCCTTAAAAACGCGCAGCGCAGCCTCGAGCAACAAGCCATCGCTGACTCGTCCAGTTTCGACGTCGGTTCGGCCGCGCCAACACTCGCATTAGAGGAGTCAACCGATGATGTAACGGAAATTCCGCTGAAAAATGATTCGATGGATGATGTCGAAGTTCCCGTCGACTCGACTGTTACCAGCCTCGCATCCGACAATGCAGAGCCCGCGACAATCGACAACATTGTCAAGGTCGAAGCCGAATCCAACATAGCGGAAATTTCACCCTATGAGCCAAGTGTTGAGACGCCGGACGAAGCGTCCATCATGGCAGTGCCTGTCGTTTCTGAAGCGTCAGATGAATTGGAGCCGGCGACTACTGCACAAATACCCGAGCCCGTAAGCAGCAAAAGTACAGCCGTAGCGAAGAAACCCTTGGGATGCCGCGCATCACTCGCGAAAAAACGACGGCCGTATTGTCGCGATTCGCTTGCACCAGATTCCCAAGGTCCGGTGCTAGCCGTGCTGCCGAATGGAACATTTAACATGGGCGGCCTTCGTAACGAAGAGCAGCCTCGGCATGCCATCACGGTCGGACATGCATTCGCGGTTAGCGTATTTGAAATTAGTTATCGAGAATTCGAACAATTTTGTACGGCAACGAATGTCGCTTGCCCGGTTCAGCCATGGACGGGTCCGAATCTGCCGATGGTAAATGTTACGTGGAAGATGGCTAGCAAGTACACCGAATGGTTGTCGAATGTAACCGGCGCCAAGTACAGACTAGCAACGGAATCGGAGTGGGAATACGCCGCTCGAGGGGGTACGGCGACCATCTACCCATTCGGCGACGAAATATTACCCACAGATGCACGATTCAGTTTCCGAGCGATCGAATCCAAGCCGCTCGCGAATGATGACCGGTCGATAAACCGGAATAACTTTCGCTTGTACCATATGGTCGGCAACGTTCAGGAATGGGTTCAAGATGGTTGGGAAGACAATTACATTAGCGCGCCTAGCGACGCCAGTGCGCGAATTGGCGGTTCGAATGAAAGAGTTGTTCGCGGCGGCTCGTACGCCGACGGTGCCGATAAAGTACGTTCTGCCTCTCGAACGTTCATGGCCGCAGATGCCGCAAATTCGACAACCGGATTTAGAATTGTCCGAGAAGTTGAGTAGCTAACGGCGCGCGATATTTAGATGCAATGCGTCGCCTAGAAAATCTATACATGCCAAATTTTGATCAAAAAGAACTTGCTAAATTCGCGTTGCTGGCCGACTCCTGGTGGGATGTTAACGGTGCTTGCAAACCGCTGCACGATTTGAACCCGTGTCGTGGAGAATTTATCGCACAACGAACCGATCTTGCCGGCGCACGCGTGTTGGACGTTGGATGCGGGGGAGGTATTTTGTGTGAGTTTCTGGCGGACGCCGGCGCGACGGTGACAGGCATAGACCGAAGCGAAGAGCTCATCGCTATTGCGCAGCAGCATGCCATTGAAACGGGTAGAAAGATTCAATACAAGTGTTGTGGTATCGAAGAATTCACATTAGAGAACGCGCTACCGTTCGACGTTGTGACGTGCATGGAGCTCCTCGAACACGTTCCCAACCCGCAACAAATGGTGCTTGACTGCGCGCTTCCACTTGCACATAGCGGCAATCTGTTTTTCTCGACGATTAATCGAACGCCCAAGGCATATGCACTTGCCGTTATAGCCGCCGAATACGTTTTAAAATTATTGCCCCGCGGCACGCACGATTACCTGAAATTCATTAAACCCTCGGAACTCGCGAAATGGGGTCGTGACGCAAATCTTGGTGCGTGTGAATTCTCCGGATATAGTTACAACCCTGTGTCTCGACACGCGCAATTGAGCAGCGATCTTAGCGTGAATTTTCTAGCCCATTTTGTTCCGAATCCGTGACGCTCAAAATCAATTCGAGACCGACGAATTTTCTCTTTGATCTCGACGGCACTCTGTTGGACACCGCGCCCGACCTAGCATCTGCATTGAACCGCGTGAGAGCGAAAAGCAATTTACGGCCGATCGGTTTCGAGAAAATTCGCCCGCTTGTCTCGCATGGAAGCTATGCCCTCTCCCGCCTGGGCTGTGAATTTCCGGAGCAAAGCACCGAGTTCGAGCAATTCCGGCTTGATTTGTTAGATCAGTATGCGCAGAACCTGGCACTTGAAACGCGACTTTTCGAAGGCATGGATCAATTACTTCTTACGTTGGAAAATTCGGAGGTCCCATGGGGTATCGTTACGAACAAACCTGCTTGGCTTACCGACCCATTGCTATCCCAACTTGAGCTAGACCGGCGTGCTGCCGTCATTGTTAGCGGAGACACAATTGCGCAAAAAAAACCCCATCCCGCACCCCTCTTACTTGCGGCAGAACGCATGCGGGCGCTGGCCAGCCAGTGCGTTTATATTGGCGATGCCGAACGTGATATTACCGGTGGCAAGGCGGCCGGGATGCGCACGATTGCGGTGCGCTACGGATACCTTGCCGACGGCGAATCGCCAGACAGCTGGGGGGCCGATGTGATCGTTAACTCTGCTTCAGAAATCATTGATTGGTTCTTGTCATTCTAAGTTTTGGACCATGTCGCAAGGGCGCACGTGCCGACAGCAGCGGACCGACAAGGACGTCACGAAGCGCGAATAAAATAGCGCGCTATCAAATTAAAGTGATCAAAGACGAGCTAGTTTAATGTCGTCAACCAACCCAATCCATGGCCTTCCCGGAAGCGACCTGCATTACGCACTGTTGTACGCGACACCCAAGTTTCGCGATCAGCTGGCGTTAATAAACGCGCTGAAAAGCGAGTTATGCGCTATTCCGATATCTGTTTCTGACGCGGGCGTCGCACACATTAAATTAGCCTGGTGGTTTGATGAGCTTGAGCGGACGTCGACCGGTAAGCCGACTCATCAGCTGACGGTCGCGTACAGCGCAAAATATGCTCACGAGCTAGACATTCTCAATGCTCTAAACAGTTTGATTGTCGGCCTTGATGAAGAAATTGGCGGGCGTCAAATTTTGACCCGCGACGATCAGATTGAATGGTTTGACAGAACGTTCGGGCCGACCTACCGAGCGCAAGTGTCCTTGATGGCCCACCCAAGCACGGACGTCCACCAAATCGACAACGTTGCCAAACTCGGATGCTTAATCGAAATGGGTTATTCGTTACTGAATCTTCGTGCATTGTCGCGCCGAAACCTACGGCGTCTGCCAAGCGATAGCCTACTTGCGGCCGGATGTCAGTGGGACGACGTTACCAGTGGCAAGCCAGCAGCAACTGTCGAAGCACTTTTGTTCAGCGAAAGTGAATTCGTCCTGAAGGAAATCGCTTCGATCCACAACACGTTTACTCGCCCGAAAAGGCGTGCGTATCTACCGCTGTTTACCCTCAGCAACTTAGTACAGTGCACATTAATGGAAGTGTGCGAAGACGGTTGCCGAATCTGGCAGCATCGAATTGAGTTGACACCCATTCGCAAACTGTGGATTGCGTGGCGAAACCGTTTCGTCTAGGAGGATGTACCGGCTTACAAAAAAACCTCGGGTCTTGCCATTGGGCAGATGTTGTCGCCGGACCTAGTCCGGCCATTACCCATCTGACCCGATAGGCTTCGGGCTCGATCCGTAAAATGTTCCTGTGTATACAGAACCATTTGACTCACATGGGTAGTCGCAATCGTACCCGTAAGCGCCGAAACGCATCTGCTTGAGTATTGTCTGCCGTGAGCACGACGTGTAATTTCGTGCCATTCGGAATTCGCAGTCGAAAAATAACGAGGCCTGCAGATATGAATAATCCTGATAGGCGAGTTGCTCGACTACTAGCGCCGTCAGGGGCAATAACCTCCCATTCGTTACTCGACCTCAATAGTAGCGCGCGAGCACAGCGTTCCAGCTTCGATTGGTTGGCGCGGTGCAAGAGAAGACTCGTCAGCAGTCCGCAAAGCGCCAAAAGCTGTAAAACAGATCCGCTGAAGCCGAAGCCCAGGGTGCACGCAACGAATGCGTGCCCCGTATAGACAGCTATGTTCAGATTGCGTGATCTGACTACCGGGATGTGAATTGGCGAAGCTAACGGTTCCATCTGTTAAACTACCGACTTCGCTGAATTATAACCCTTAATAGGCCATATTTTTCACACCATGAATACGCGTACAGACAATGCAAATTCGGATCTAGGTGATCCGGTGTCGCCAAATAAAGTTAACGCCGAACATTCCGTGGGTAGCGCTGATCAGCGTATACTCAAAGACTCGAAAGTACCGGACCCGGGTGGTGCCGAATATGGGGGGCCAGCCGGCCTAGAACCAACCCGCTACGGTGATTGGGAAAGCAAAGGGCGTTGCATCGATTTTTGATCCGAAAGGACTATTATCGTCCTCCCCACGAGTGGACGCGCAGGCGAAACGCGCAGGGCTGTATGCACTTAAGCCGATGCACTGAGGAATCACCAACTAAATTGGTAGAACGAGCGAATAGTTATGAGTAGCAGACCACTTTCACCCCATTTGCAAATCTATCGGCCGCAATTGACATCGCTGCTGTCAATAACGCACCGAGGAACCGGCGTATTTTTAAGTGCAGGCGCACTAGTTATCGCGTACTGGTTAGTTTCAATTGCCGCCGGAGAGGCTGCCTATGAGACTGCGCAGGTTTGTCTAGGCTCGCTGCCCGGAAAACTGTTAATGGCGCTGTGGACATTCTCGTTTTACTTCCACCTGTGCAACGGCGTTCGTCATTTGTTTTGGGACATCGGTGCGGGATTTGAATTAAAGACGCTGTACGCTTCAGGCTATGCGGTCATAGTAAGTTCACTGACACTAACCGCCATCACCTGGGGTTACGCACTGAGTAGTGGAGGCGGACAATGAATTTACAATCTGATCTTGCGAAGGTTCGCGGCCTTGGTTCTGCTAAAGACGGCACGCACCACTTTTGGCATCAAAGGCTAACTGCAATTGCGTTAATTCCGCTCTCGCTATGGTTTATTGTCAGTTTAATTTGCGTAATGGATGCTTCTCACGCGGAAGTGGTCGAATGGATTAAAGCGCCCCACGTGACAAGCCTTCTCATTGCTCTCATCTTCGTGTTGCTGTACCACACGAAACTTGGGCTACAGACGGTCATTGAAGACTACATCCACGCAGAGTGGCTAAAGCTGACAAGTATAATTGGCCTCAATCTTGGCGCAGCGCTGTGCGGCTTAGTTTCAATTGTTGCCATCCTGAAAATCTCATTTGGAATGAATTAGGCCATGACTCAAGCTTATACGCTGATCGAACATAAATACGACGTTGTTGTTGTTGGCGCCGGCGGCGCCGGCCTCAGAGCAACCTTCGGCATGGCTGCAGAAGGTTTGTCTACCGCATGCCTCACGAAAGTCTTCCCAACCCGCAGCCACACCGTGGCTGCGCAAGGTGGAATGAGCGCGGCCCTTGGCAATATGGGACCCGACGATTGGCGTTGGCATATGTACGACACCATTAAAGGCTCTGACTGGTTGGGCGACCAAGACGCTATCGAATATATGTGCCGCGAAGCTATTCCAGCCGTGATCGAACTTGAGCACTACGGCGTACCCTTTTCCCGTACCGAAGAAGGGAAAATTTATCAGCGTCCGTTTGGTGGCATGACAACCAACTACGGAGAAGGAACCGCACAACGAACCTGCGCAGCCGCAGATCGAACGGGCCACGCGATTTTACATACCCTGTATCAGCAGTCCTTGAAGCACAACGCAGAATTTCTCATTGAATACTTCGCCGTCGATTTAGTTATGGACGACGACGGCGTGTGCCGCGGTGTGATTGCGTGGAATTTGGAAGACGGGACCTTACATTTATTTCGTGCACATAAAGTTGTTATCGCAACTGGTGGCTACGGGCGATCCTATTTCTCATGCACGTCTGCTCACACTTGTACGGGCGACGGCAACGCGATGGTATTACGCGCTGGATTGCCGTTACAGGACATGGAGTTCATCCAATTTCATCCAACCGGAATTTATGGCGCAGGTTGCCTGATCACGGAAGGCGTGCGTGGTGAGGGCGGCTATCTCACGAATTCCGATGGCGAGCGCTTCATGGAGCGTTACGCTCCGAACGCAAAAGACCTGGCTTCGCGTGACGTCGTCTCACGTTCCATGACCCTGGAAATTCGCGACAACCGCGGCGTTGGCGAAAACAAAGACCACATCTATCTACATCTCGAACACCTCGGGCCAGAGGTAATCAACGAGCGACTACCCGGAATCGCCGAATCCGCGCAAATATTCGCAGGCGTAGACGTCACAAAAGAACCGATTCCCGTATTGCCAACTGTTCACTACAACATGGGTGGCGTGCCAACCAACTACCATGGCAACGCCGTTAATATTAAAGGAGACAACCCAGATAGCGAAGTGACCGGCTTAATGGCAATCGGCGAAGCCGCCTGTGTATCGGTACATGGCGCGAATCGACTTGGTTCGAATTCCCTATTGGATTTGGTGGTATTCGGCCGCGCGGCGGCAAAGCGCGCAGCGTTAGATATAACGCCCGGTGCATCGCATCCCCCATTAACGAACGATTCAACCGATAAGATTCTCTCGCGTTTCGACCGACTGCGTTACGCAGACGGGACGCAGTCGACTGCGAAATTGAGACTTGATATGCAACGCATCATGCAGAATTACGCTGCGGTATTTCGCACCGGAGAAGTTTTGGATGAAGGGGTCGAAAAGCTCAAAGAAGTTTGGGACGCTTTTCAGGATGTGAAAGTCACGGATCGCTCAATGACGTGGAACACGGACCTCGTTGAGACTCTGGAATTAGATAATTTGCTCGCTAATGCGATGGTAAGCATCTGTTCGGCAACAAACCGTAAAGAAAGTCGTGGCGCACACGCGCGCGAAGATTATCCGGATCGCGACGACACGAACTGGCTCAAGCATACGCTCAGTTCGTTAGACGAAAAAGGTAATGTCACATTTGAATATCGGCCGGTACACATGTACACCTTGACTGACGAAGTTGAGGTCGTGCCACTTAAGAAACGTGTTTATTGATTCAAGGCATCGAACAGAGAGTGCATTAAATGGCTGAATTTACCTTACCAAAAAACTCGAAAATATCGAAAGGCAAATCATTCGATGCCGCGAACGGTGCGACGCGTAGCAAACGCCTCGTCGTCTATCGATGGGATCCCGATACGGGTGAAAATCCCCGCACGGACACCTACGACATCGATCTCGATAAATGTGGTCCGATGGTACTCGATGCAATAATCCATATTAAAAATGAGATTGATCCGACATTAACATTTAGACGTTCCTGCCGCGAAGGAATTTGCGGTTCGTGTGCGATGAACATAGGTGGCACTAACACCCTGGCCTGCACCGTCGCTACGGAATCCATAAAAGGAGATGTAAAGATCTATCCATTGCCGCACATGGAAGTCTGTAAGGATCTCGTTCCTGATTTGCGTCATTTCTATGCGCAATACGCTTCGATTAAACCGTGGATGCAAACTCAAACGCCGGCGCCGCCGGATCGGGAACGACTGCAATCGAAAGACGATCGAGTAAAACTCGATGGCCTGTACGAATGCATCCTCTGCGCGTGTTGTTCGACAAGCTGCCCGAGTTATTGGTGGAATAGTGACCGATACCTTGGACCGGCCATATTACTTCAAGCTTATCGATGGATAATTGATAGTCGCGACGAAGCTACTGGCGAACGACTCGACGACCTTGAAGATCCGTTCCGGCTCTACCGGTGCCATACGATTATGAACTGTGCTCGAACTTGCCCGAAAGGACTCAATCCAGGCAAGGCAATCGCAGAAATCAAGAAATTGATGGTTTCACGAACAATTTGACCGGGTCTCGACAAAAGCGCGCGAAATGGCGCGCTCGACGCGGAATGCTCGAGTTGGATGTATTGCTAAATCGATTTATTGATGATGCCTACGCTGATTTGGACGTTTCCGGACAGGACGACTTCGACTATCTGCTTGAGCAATCCGACATGGATCTTTACGCTTGGTTCACTGGCAGAGAAATCCCTGACGATGCGATTCTCACGGCACTTGTGGATCGGATCCGATCCTTCGCCCCGCGGTGACGGTCAATTCACAAGGCTGACTTAGAACGATGTC
>JBLFWZ010000078.1:0-16691 GCA_047611905.1 Gammaproteobacteria bacterium
ACGTTATCCAGTAGCTCTTGGGCATTCGCTTTCATATTGTCGAGCCACGCGATTCGCATCCCACTAATTTGATTGAGACGCGGAGCGAGTGGTCGCTTTTCGGTTCGTGTTGCGGCGACCGGGACAAAAATTTCTAAATTATCCATAACGGGACTATAAGCTCCTGCTCTGAGTATCGATATACATCATTAATCTTCGGCCAATGCCGATGATCCGACAGTAATTCTCTTGCGACTATTTCCCACGGCTTTGTAATTGCTTGTTTCCGGCGGTCCGTTTGGGATCGCTTTTGAACACGTCTAGAAAACCGCCGCCGGTGCTAGCATTGGCTTAGCATCGGTTTCGGTTCGCAACGCCCTTTCGGGCGTTGTCATCATCGAATGAGTCGCTAGGGTTTCGCCATCGGACGAGTTCGCTAATACCGCCAAGCAATCGCGTAATGCACCTACACGATCGGCAGCTATCGCTTCACTCGACATAAGTGTTATCGCGGCTTTGTATCTCGTGTGCCACTTGGGCTCCAATCGTGCGACATTCGGTATCGTTCGCCGTTTGCGTGTATGCGTGTGGCGCCGTGACTAGTTGTAGCGCTAGGAAAGCTAGAAACCACGCGGTCAGTCGACCCGCCGACCCAGCGCGCGCACCCCGGAGCCACGTCGACTCCTGATTCCTCTGGCGGTTGGCCGCCCGACCGGTTGTCTCACGCATATCTCAGAGTTCTATAATTAGGCCAACACGTCGGTTATTTGATCTTCGAGAATTTTCGCATACATAAACTGCTCGAGCTCTGGACCCATCGCGTCGCTTGACGAGACCATGCCAATGACCTCCAGGTTCTCGACAACGGGCACGTGACGAAACGGGCCGTCGTGCATGATCGCAAGCGCATCACTAAACGACTTATCCGGTCCAACCGTTGTCGGATTTTGCGTCATGACAGCGGCAACCGCCGTGTCATTGGGATCGAGTCCTTCGGCGGCAACACGAAATAAGGCATCTCGCTCGGTAAATATCCCGACCAGTCGTTTATCGTCCAAGATCAAGATGGCGCCAAGCCCATTTTTCTTCATCCGCGCAGCCACTTCGGTGACCTTCATTTCTTCCGTGGCCGTGATCAACACTTGCCCATCAAGGACATCTTTTATCGTTCGTCCAGACATGACTCCAATCCCCTCCGAAACACCAACGCCTTGTGAGCATAGTACCCCTGATTTATCCGGCTGCAAGGTGGAATTTCAATTTGGCTGCTGGGCGTCCCGCGGAATATATCGGCGCACGCAAAAAATCGCTAAACAACTAGTTTTATTCGCAAATTTCAGGGACGACGAGAGTTTAGTTAATTTCAGTTGGGCTTGAACTGTAGCGCCGGCCTACCGGAGGTGGCTATCTGTTCCGGTCCGTAGACCGTTCAGTTGCCCCGGCCGATGACTTCGTCAATCGCACTGATTGAGGCGCAACCTGGGCGAGGCCACAATTCTTGAGGCGTAACTGCCGCTTGCCGAGTCGACTAAAAGTTCTTTGACCAGCTGAAGTCTAAAGAATGCTCGTAAATTGAATGGCGTACTGCTGTACCAAAAAATTCACTGCTTCGATCATGATTCGTTTTTTTGAACGCGTACATATAGGCAAACGACAACTCGCCTATCCCACTAAACTCCCAAGATCCACCAACTGTTGCGTTATCGTTAATAGTAGCCGGAGCAATGATGTTAAGCAGCGCTTCGCGATTCGGGATTTGGCTAGATCCGTGATTCCATCCCGTACGCAAGGTTAACTGCTCGTTGATTTCGTAGCGGGCGCCGAATTTAAACACCGATTGATCGTTCCATCCAAAACCGATCCCGTGACTACCACCGAGTCGCCGCGCAGCCGTAATTGCCCCACCGAGCTCGGCCGCCGTCGGTCCCGGGTTACTCAGCGCGTCAATGGAACCAAACAGTATTCGCTGATAATCAAAGACCAAGGTAAGTTTTTCGGTCGCGTCCCAAGCCCCACCGATTGTCCAGTGCGGCGGTGCTTCCATTTCGCCACCATTGGCCAGCAAGCCGTTGTATTTCGTTAAACGGCCGGTCCATATTCGACTAGTGAATTGTGCGCCCAAGCGCACATTGGACGTTAAGTCGCCAACCCAGCCGATTCTTACCCCCCCTCCAACTTCATAATCGGTGCCACGTGAACTCGTACTCGATGGGTCGGCGGAGAGTCTTTCAAAACTCTCTAGACCGCGAATGCTGAATCGTTGCATCGCCAAGATCGGTGAAATTCCGAGCGTATGTGCCGGATGGAATTTCCAGCTTACCGAAGGCGCGATGTACAGTTGTGTGAAATCGACCCCGAACTTACCGGTGCGCGGAAATCCCGGCGTTGCGGCATTTCCACCCAAAATCCGTGCAGCAGATTCGTCGTAGAATGCTCGGCCGTACGTTGTATTAATCCCACCATTGCCATAGACCGTGACGCCAACGACGAACTTTTCTGATAGCGAGCGTTTCCATCCGAAATTTGGAATCAAGAACAGATCGCGCGCCGATCGGTCTTTCACGACTTGGTCGCAGGCGAAAACACCGCGGCAGTCGATGCTCGCGTTACGCACCGCGGCGAGCACGCGGATCCCAGCATCAAAGCCATCCTCAACGTAGGCCATTCCGGCAGGATTTATCGCCCCAACTAACCGATCTTGCGGCAGCGCTACGCCAGCGCCGCCTAGACCAATTGATTTTGCGCCGTAACCAATCATGAAATAACCGTTCGTGGCGAAGGTTAAAGATGGGGCAAACAGGGCGATTACGAAAATTATCTTATTTAGATTTATCATGGATTTAACTAATAAAACTATTTATTACATTAAGTATAGCAGATAAATGGCTCTATTTCCTCGATAAGTAAAACCCATTCCCAACATACCTACGGTTGACTATTGAAACAATAAATATTATGTTCAAAATTCATTATTAAGTATTTAATGTTTAGTATTCAGAATTGCGACATGCGAACTTCTAAACGCCCAGCGACTGACGATGTCAGGGAAGCAATTCTCAATGTCGCCGAGACTCGCCTTCTACGTTTTGGTTACCACAAGACCACGATGGCTGAGATCGCGGACGACGTTGGGATGTCCGCGGCCAATCTCTATCGGTACTTTGAAAACAAGCAAGATATTGTTGCGGAATGCGCAAGCCGCATGATGGACGAGCGGCTCGAGCGCTTGCGCACGATCACCAATGATGCGGCCTACCCGCCTGCTGAAAAACTGGTTCAGTACGCCTTAGAACTTGTCGACGACAGCCACGCGCTCGTTGGATCCGATTCCATGGTCGGCGAGCTTGTCGACACAATCACGCGTGAACAACCTGCTTTGCTACACGCGAAAAATGAAATGCACTACAGCTTAATCGGCGAAATTCTGAGTGCTGGCGTAGCAAGCGGCGATTTCACAACGAGCGATATCGCCCAATCCGCACGTCATATCCATACCGCATTTGCGTTGTTCGATGTGCCTTTGTTTGTTGGCTTCTACGACCGCGAAGAATTTAATCAACGTGCGATTGGAGTGGCTAACCTAATAATAAACGGGCTTCGGCGACGATGAGCGGCGCAAAGCTAACTCGAATGTTTGATGGTACTTAAATGAATAATTTTGAAGCCACATTCGCCCGATGGGTGATTAGAAGCCGACTCCCGATTATCGTTTTATCGATCGTCGCAATATCCGTACTGGCCGTGGGCGCCAGCAAGTTACGTTTCGATACGAGCTATCGCGCGTTTTTTAGCGACGACAATCCACAGCTAATCGCATTCGAAAATCTCGAAAACACCTATGTAAAAGACGACAACGTGATCATGATCATCGCGCCTCGCGACGAGAATATTTTTACCCGGGACCATCTGCAAGCTATTGAAGAACTCACGGCGGCGGCATGGCAGGTTCCTTTTTCTAACCGGGTCGATTCGATATCCAACTTTCAATACACCGAAGCCGAAGAAGATGACCTGATCGTGCGCGACATGGTTAAAGACGCCCAGTCGCTAACTGATGAAGAACTGGCGAAAATACGCGCTGCTGTACTAGCGGAACCAGCGCTTGTGAAGCGACTGATTTCCGAGCGCGGCCACGTCACCGGCGTCAACGTCACAGTTCAATTGGCGCCGGACCAACGTGCAGAAGCTACCGGCATTATCGCAGAGGCGATCGCCGAGATGGTTGCCGAGACTAAGGCGCGACATCCGGATATCGACATCTATTTAAGCGGTATGGTTATGCTCGACCAAGCCTTCTTCGAAAGCGCCATGGACGATTCCACGCAGCTCGTACCACTGAGCTTCGTGCTAATGATGGGCCTTATTGCCCTGCTGGTTGGCGGCTTCTTCGGTACGCTTGTCACCTTTCTAGTGATCGCATTTTCGATCGCCGCCGCAATGGGCTTGGGCGGTCATATTGGGTTTCCGCTGACCGGCTTATCGGCTTCAGCACCGATTATCATCCTCACTGTCGCCGTTGCGAACTGCGTCCACCTGTTGGTGACCTTTATTCACGAGATGCACGCTGGGCACGACAAGCTTGCGGCGATGGAAGAAAGTCTCAGAGTTAACCTGCAGCCCGTGTTTCTCGCCAGTGCAACGACTGCGATTGGTTTCATGAGCATGAATTTCTCGGAAGTGCCGCCGTTCAATCACTTAGGTACCTTGGTGACCTTCGGCGTGCTGATATCGTTCGCATTGACCGTGACATTCCTGCCAGCGCTAATGACTTTACTCCCTGTGCGCGTCAAGAAAAGCAACGAAGACGACTATCGACGCATGAGCGTTCTGGCGGAATTTGTTATCAAGAAACGTCGCATGTTGTTGTGGAGCATGTCGATAATCGTCATAGCGTGCGTGGCCAACTTACCGCGTAACGAACTCAACGATATTTTTCTTCATTACTTCGACGAATCCCTCACCTTTCGTTCCGATAGCAATTTTATGATCGAGAATCTCACTGGCCTCGATTTCATCAACTATTCATTAGACTCCGGAGAATCCGGCGGCATCAGTAATCCGGCCTTTCTACGAGACGTAGAAAATTTCGCGGTTTGGTTGGAAGCCCAACCTGAAGTCACCCATGTCGATCGCTTCACCAACATAATGAAGCGCTTGAATAAGAATATGCATGGCGACGACCAAGATTTCTACAGCCTTCCAGAGGAACGTGACTTAGCTGCTCAATACTTACTGCTGTATGAAATGTCGCTGCCGTATGGCCTCGATTTGAACAACCAAGTTAACGTAGACAAATCGTCGACCAAGCTAACCGCAACCGTTACCGTCCTGTCGAGTAAAGCCATGATCGACTTTAACGCCAGGTCGTTAGCATGGGCAAAAGAGAACGCACCTTCGTTCGTCAATACTGACAGCGCTGGCATTAGCTTGATGTTCTCCTACATCGGACAACGCAACATCGTTGCCATGCTCTTAGGCACCACAATTGCCCTCGTGCTGATATCCGGGATACTGATTTTTGCGCTGCGCTCACTGAAGCTTGGCTCTATAAGTTTGTTACCGAATTTAGCCCCTGCCGCCGTCGGATTCGGTTTATGGGGAATTTTTGTCGGCCAAGTGGGTCTATCCCTATCGATCGTCGCAGGAATGACCTTCGGCATCGTGATTGACGATACCGTCCACTTTTTATCGAAATATTTGCGCGCACGTCGTGAAAGCGGTCTGAATTCCGAAGACGCTGTGCGTTACGCGTTTCGAACGGTCGGTCGTGCCCTAGTCGTCACGACAATAACTTTAGTTGTCGGCTTTTCCGTTCTGGCCACATCTAAATTTCAAATGAACTCGGGCATGGGCTTGATGACGAGCATCATCATCACACTTGCCCTAGTCATGGTGTTTCTAATGCTACCGCCACTACTTATGAAAACTGAGGAGAATACAACTCATGCGTAATTTAACTGCCGCATTTCTTATCGCCCTATTACCGCTTGGCGTAAGTGCCGAAACCGCCGAAGAAAAAGGGCTCGCAATCGCCGTCGAGTCAGACAAACGGGATGCCGGCTGGATCGACGGCATTGCAGAATTGGAAATGACCTTGAAAAACAAACAAGGCGAAACGAGCGAGCGTTCAATACGCATCAAAACCCTCGAAGTGCAAGGCGACGGAGACAAAAGCATCTCCGTATTTGATGCGCCCAAGGACATTAAAGGCACTGCGTTTTTAAGTTACACGCATTCCAAAATCCCTGATGACCAGTGGCTGTATCTGCCCGCGCTAAAGAGAGTAAAGCGCATCGCTTCAGCGAATAAGTCCGGACCTTTCGTCGGTAGCGAATTTGCTTACGAAGATCTTACTTCGCAAGAAGTGGACAAATATACTTACAAATGGCTGCGCGACGAAGCCCTGGACGGTCGCGATTGCTTCGTCGTTGAAGCCTACCCAGTGTACGAGAATTCCGGTTATACCCGGCAAGTCGTGTGGATTGACAAAGAAATGTATCAACCTTTGCGAATTGATTATTTCGACCGCAAGAACTCAGAGCTGAAGAGCTTGGTCACCGGAGACTGGAAACAATATCTTGATAAGTACTGGCGTCCTGGTTTTACCCAGATGACGAACCAACAAACGGGTAAAAGCACCCACCTGGCCTGGACCAACTACCAATTCAAAACGGGTCTAACCGATCGCGACTTCGATAAAAACACATTGAAACGAACTCGCTAAGACGCTCTCGGCGCGCAGGACGGGCGTTCGCTCGTCCTGCGACCCCCTCTGCGAAAGACCGACTCCCTACTGGAACGCAACCAACCTAAATGAATGAATTTGAGGCCAGTTATGCAAGCTGGGTCGTCCGCAATCGTCTGCTAATTATCGTTCTATGCTTAGCTGCCGTCGCGGCGCTCGCGAGCGGAGCCAGTAAACTAGAGTTCGACACAACCTACCGTGCTTTTTTTAGCGACGACAATCCCGAGCTACTGGCGTTTGAGAATGTTGAAAACACCTACGTCAAAGACGATAACGTCGTCTTGGTTCTTGCGCCACGTAACGGAGATATCTTTACCCGTGAGAATCTCCAGGCAATTGAAGAATTAACCACCCAGTCGTGGCAAGTTCCCTATTCGAATCGAGTCGATTCAATCACTAATTTTCAATTCACGGAAGCCCTGGAAGACGACCTCATCGTTCGCGACATGGCTAAGGATTCGCAATCCCTAGATGACGTCCAGATCGAAAAAGTGCGCGCCGCAGTCCTTGCAGAACCTGCGCTCCTGAATCGCTTAATATCGGGAAGCGGCGATGTCAGCGGAATTAATATTACCGTTCAAATGGAGATCGAGGAACGTATCGTCGGCGCGCCCTTAGTTACTCAATACGTCCGCGACATGATTGTTGCGTTCGGCGAAAAACATCCGAACATCGATGTCTATTTGAGCGGCATGGTCATCCTCGATCAATCGTTCTTCGAAAGTGCGATGAACGATGCGAAGACGCTCACGCCGCTGAGCTTCGTACTTATGCTGGGCTTGATTGCCCTATTAGTTGGCGGCTTTTACGGCACCATAGTGACGTTCTTCGTCATCACGTTTTCTATCGCAGCGGCGATGGGTTTGGGCGGGCACCTTGGCTTTCCATTAACACCTGTTTCATCGGCCGCACCCATCATGATTCTCACTGTCGCGGTTGCAAACTGCGTACATATTCTTGTGACCTTCATCCACGAAATGCACGCCGGGCGTTCCAAACTGGACGCCATGGAGGAAAGTCTAAGAGTAAATTTGCATCCAATTTTCCTTGCCAGTGCCACCACCGCCATCGGCTTTCTGAGCATGAATTTCTCTGAGGTCCCACCATTTAATCACCTCGGAAATTTGGTGACGGCTGGCGTGCTAGTGTCCTTCGTATTGACCGTCTCTTTCCTGCCGGTCCTGATGACCTTGCTACCCGTGCGCGTTAAGGTGCTTGCCGAGGATGACAATCGCGCCATGGATGTGCTCGCAGAGTTCGTGATTGCGAAACGCCGAGTCCTATTGTGGACGATGTCGATACTGACCATCGCCGCTGCTGCGAACCTTCCTCGCAACGAACTGAACGACGTTTTCCTACATTATTTCGATACTTCGATTAAGTTTCGTGCTGACACGGATTTCATGATCGATAACTTGACCGGCGTCGATTTCATTAATTATTCCATTGATTCCGGCGAATCCGGAGGGATCAGCAATCCGCAATTCCAACGCGATATCGAAAGCTTCGCACTCTGGTTGGAATCGCAACCCGAAGTTGTTCATGTCGACCGCTTCACGAATATCATTAAACGTCTGAACAAAAACATGCACGGCGACGACGAATCGTTTTACAAGCTGCCGGACGATCGCGACTTAGCGGCGCAATATTTACTGTTATACGAGATGTCGCTGCCTTATGGGCTCGACATAAATAACCAAGTAAACGTCGACAAATCCGCCACCAAAGTAACCGCGACACTCGGCTTAACACCGAGCAGGGAAATGCTCGCGCTAAACCAGCGAGCCTTAGATTGGGGTGGTGCAAACGCTAAGTCGTTCGTCAATACAGAAAGTGCGGGGATCGAGCTGATGTTCTCCAACATCGCCAAGCGCAACATCCTCGCGATGATTATTGGCACCACCATCGCCCTCATTCTAATATCTGGAATTCTCGTATTTGCACTCCGGTCGCCGAAACTCGGCTTGGTGAGCTTGCTGCCGAATTTGGCACCGGCGGCTGTCGGCTTTGGAGTATGGGGGATGCTCGTCGGGCAAGTCGGTTTGTCGCTTTCGATTGTCGCGGGCATGACATTCGGAATAGTGATAGACGATACCGTGCATTTTTTATCGAAATACCTACGCGCACGCCGCGAAAGCGGCTTAAGCTCGCAAGACGCTGTGCGTTACGCATTTCGTACTGTTGGTCGAGCACTTGTCGTGACCACCGTGACCTTGGTTATCGGATTCTCAGTTCTGGCCACCTCAAGCTTTAAGATGAACTCAAGCATGGGCTTGATGACGGCGATCATCATCACGTTGGCGTTAATCTTGGTATTCCTAATGCTACCGCCGTTGCTTATGAAAATTGACGAGAACACTTCGCACTCCTAGGAACCTAGGTCAAAGGTTAGCGCTATATCGCGTGGGAGCTAATTCTGACGCCCAGAAGCTAAAGCCGACACTGGCTTGAGCGTTTTCACCTCGCGATCTTGCTAGGCGCCTCTAAATCCGGCGTCCACGCCCTGCGCATCCAGGCTCGCCACCGCGCTCGGGCGACCATTGACCTTCTCGAACCAGCCTTGAACGTGTTCCGGCAAGCCTGTCGGTATTTGAATCCCCTGGCCAAAGTCTAAGGCCACAAAGAGCACGACGTCCGCCATCGTGAATCGGTCGCCACATAAGTAATTTTTACCTACCAACAGCGGATCCAACCACTGTAGGCCAACGTCAACCTGTGCTTTGAGGCCTTCAAGCATTTCGGGAAAAACCGGTTGGCGCTGTTGATAGACTTCCAAACCGGGTCCGTAGCGAAATCCGCAATACACATGCTCGGTAATTTTCAATTCGACGCGTCGAGTCCACATACGACACTCGGCTTTCTCCTCTGCACTACGCCCAATCATGGGCGGGGTAGGATGCTTATCCTCGAGGTATTCAAATATTGGCACGGTCTCACTGATCATCACGCCCTGATCGGTTTCAAGCGAAGGCAGTTGCGCACCAGGATTGCGCGCCGCATAGTCGCCACTGCGATTCTCGGCTGCGAGCAAATCAATCCGCTCCATCGGGAAAGACAATCCTTTTTCCATTAGTATCATACGGACGGCACGCGGATTCGGCCCAAGCGAGTTATATATCTTCATCTTATTTGTCTCTCGAAATTGCCGACCAAGCTTCTAATCCGTGCAATTTCGGCGAACAACTCCGCTGGTGCGTAGGGTGTCGACTCAATTTCCTTTGCCCCAGCGTTAGCACACGTGCAGATTTACCTTCGGTGGCATTAAAAGAAACTGCGCGGCAACGTCGGATTCGTCAACTCATGCAACGCTTCATTTCGATGCCGCACATCCGCTAGGTGTTCTGGATGCGATAAAACCCAGAAGCGCTGTTCCTCTACCGCCTGAGCAACAATTGCCGCCACCTCGGACGGATCTTTGCCCGCGGCTAGCGCCGCTGCAATTGCGTCATTCTGTTTACGTGCTCCTTTAACCTTCGATCCATCGACCGACTTTCGCTCACGTTGTAAGTGTTCCGGGCGATTGCGTTGCGCCGAAGCAATATTCGTATTGACCACCCCAGGGCATAAGACCGAAACGCCTACGTTCGCTTGAGGGTCCTGCTGCATTTCGAGATACAAGGTTTCCATGATCGCCACCACGCCGTACTTAGCGGCGTTGTAGGGCCCAAGCCCTGGATGAGATAACAAGCCAGCTACAGAGGCCGTACTTACGATGTGCGCTTCGTCGGCATCGATTAGATGCGGCAGGAAATAATGCAGACCGTGGATGACGCCCCATAGACTCACGTCGATAACCCATTTCCAATCGACTAGTTGTTGATTTTTAATCAACCCTCCGCCGCCCACTCCGGCGTTGTTACATAGAATATGTGCCGCACCGAAACGTTCAATCGTCGCCGCAGCAAGCGATTCAACAGACTCCGCGTTCGCGACGTCTGTACGATGCGCAAGCGCCTCGACACCCAGAGCGCTGACTAAAGCGCGCGATTCCTCGAGTGGCTGTTCTTCAATGTCGGCGAGCACGAGCTTACAACCGCGCCCAGCAAATTCGAGTGCTAAAGCACGTCCGATACCCGAGCCTGCACCCGTTACAATTGCTACGCGATCATTAAATTGTTCCATCTGTGTTGGTCCTCTGGCTGAATGCTCGATTGTGCTGCGCAGCACTTAGCCGCGTAATCGTAACCAAGCTTGCGTTGATCCGATCGATTTAAAACATCTTATTACAAAACCCCCTGTTCGCGCTCGACATCAGTTGTCACCGCGCAATCTAAGGCCTAGAGTTGCACTAAGCTAACTAACTGCCTGATGGAGATATCAATATGGACCAACGCAACGTAAGCGATCTGGCTGGACAATTAGACGGAAGCGTACAGCGCCCGGGCGATGCCGATTACGACAGTGCCAGAACCCTCTGGAATTCGATGATCGACAAACGACCCGCGTTAATTGCGCGCTGCGCAACGACTGAAGACGTCGTCGCATCGGTCTGTTTCGGTCGCGAGCACAACATGCTTGTCTCTGTGCGCGGTGGTGGGCACAACGTCGCGGGCAACGCAGTTTGCGACGACGGACTCATGATCGACCTCACGCTAATGAACAAGGTCGAAGTCAATAGCGCAACGCGGCGGGTCACGGCCCAGGGCGGATGTACATTAGGCGCGATCGATTCCGTTTCGCACGAGTACGGTCTCGCGGTGCCCGCCGGAATTATTTCGGAAACAGGTGTTGGCGGTCTCGCCCTCGGCGGTGGCGTCGGTTGGTTAGTGAGAAAATACGGCATGACTTGCGACAATATCGTCTCTGCCGAAGTCGTTACCGCAGACGGCCGAGTATTAACCGCAAGCGCTACGGAGAATTCAGACTTGTACTGGGGTTTGCGCGGCGGCGGTGGCAACTTCGGCATCGTGACCCGTTTCGAATTTCAGGCCCATCCGGTCAAGACCGTGATCGGAGGTATGATTATTCATCCACGAGAAGCTGCTCGAGACGTTTTCCGTTTTTACCGCGACTTCACTAAACAGGCACCGATCGAACTCACCGCCTATTGCGCCTGCCTTACAACGCCAGACGGCATACCCGTGACCGCAATAATGGCATGCTACTGCGGTGATCCCGCCGTGAGCGATACGGCGCTAAAACCCATGCGAGAGTTTGGATCTCCGATTGCCGATACGATGGCCGAGATCCCGCGGATCGAAATGCAAACCATGTTCGATGCGGGATTCCCGTACGGAAATCGCAACTACTGGAAATCGTCGTTCATGGACGAACTAACGGACGACGCAATCGACCTTGTCGTGGAGCATTCGAACCGAATAACCTCGCCATTGTCAGCGGTAATGATCGAGTATTACCACGGCGGACCTTCGAGTGAAATTGGCGAAACAGAAACGGCCTTCGCACACCGCGACGCTCAGTATGACCTTGGCATAATCGGGCAGTGGCAAGATCCTTCAGAAGACAACGAACACATGAACTGGGCTCGCCGGACGTACGATGAATTGCAACCACATTGCAACGGACGTATCTACGCGAACCTAATGGGCGGTGATCAAATGACCGAAGAAACGCAGCTACGTTCTGCTTTCGGCATCAACTACGATCGCTTGGTCGAACTAAAGCGCAAATATGATCCAACGAACTTTTTCCGTCTGAATCAAAATATTAAACCCTGATCGCGCGTGGCATTTTGCGGATAACAGAACTACCTAGCGCGAAGTTTGCCGATCAGACCAAGCTCGAGCCGAAGCCCTAAAAACTTAGGTTGGTCCTTACGGCTACCGATTTAGAATAAAGGAAGGTCAAAAAAGGTGACGGAGGGGTTTAAAGTTCCCCCGTCACGTTTTTCCATTTTAATAGACGCCTTGCAAGGCATCATTCGGCCGGCCATCGTCTTGCATCCATTACCGTATACATATCAATAAAAGAAGGTAGATCAGGTTGGTCGGCCAGGTGCACGTCGATTGCCTGGACGACGTCTTGCGATACCACTTGGGAGATCTGAGACCATAATTCTTGGCCTCCTGGCGTTCGAATCACGGACCCGGTGTAAACCAACCATGTTTGGTAGTCAAACTCCGACAGCGCATTTTGCTTTCTGAGATTCAGGACATTTTGTAATTGAAGTAGGTGCTCCGTAAGGATCCAAATAAATTGCACTTTTTCGGTCGGCGTCAAATCTTCTGGGGTAGCCATCCCGCGAGCCCATATATTTGCGACTACGGGATTTTCAACTCCAGGTCTGATTATTCTGTCTCTCGCCCCATCGAGCATGTATTGGATCGATGACAGTTCCTGCGATTGAGTATTAGCTCGCACTTGGATAGCCAAATAGATCAATGTCGCGACGGTAGCAATCGCACCAATGAGTTCGCCGATCGATCCCCAGTCTTGGATGTTCATCCTAAATGATACCTAACAGTTATATCGACAGAATCTATGTTTGCCACGAAAAGTACAATCTCCCCTTCGGCTATTCAAAAAACGACACGGAGGGATTTAATATTATTCCTTCCGTCATCTATTCCTTGTTTGGTGGAATTAAGCGGCAGCCCAACGAGGATGCTCGTCATCGTTTAGTGTTGAGCGCGTTGTTAGTTCCGACCTTCATTAACTTGACCAGTACTCGAATCAATTGATTTGCCGTCTGGGCTCTCACATGAACATGTTTGCGCTGCGACTACCGAACCATTAGACGTTTTGATTACTTTAATCACCGGAATAATATTCGTTGTTTCTTCGAGTTTAATCCGATAATACTCGTCTTTCTCGGCCTCAAACACTAATGAGCCTGTGCATTTCGCTTCGACCCTGACGCTATTCCCGATAACGGTTCCCATTAACAACAGGGTGATTGGGCAAACCGGAAGCGTCGCTGGGCAAGCGGCAACTTTCGCCCCGTTTCTTTTTTCTTGATCCATTACGACTAACGGTTGCTTCGGAATCGTGAGCCAAACCGGCCCATCGAACGAACCTGTTTTTTTCACCGGAAAATGCTGAAGCTGGCCGCTTTGGTATGAGTGCCCATGCTCCAATATGAAAATGCGATACGTTTGTTTCTGAGAACGCCGTTCGTTTCTCAGCGCGCCCGCCAAAGCTGCCATAATCCACATTCACGCAAGCCACTAACAGGCAAACTATCGTGATTAAAACGACGCGCAACGAAATACAAAAGGAGGTCACAGGAAAAAGTGGCATCTAACGGCTGGTTAATCTGCCGCTCACTTTCCCGCGATGGATCGGTAGCCCAAGGAGCCTGCGGTCAAGGGGCGGTTGGAGCAATTGGTTAGACAGCGTCGTCATCTTCGCTTATTTGTATGAACCAAGGCATGAACTGCTCCCATGCTACGATTTCGTCGCTCGTGTAACTGTCCATTTTCTTTACGTATTCTTGATCCGGTAATCCAGTCTTAAACAGATCCCACCACACGCGCGTTCCGGGGCGGCTTATACATGATCCGACTACAAAGTCCGCGAATTTGGATAGTTCCTCGTTTCCCTCTGGATCGATCATTCGTTGCGCTTGTCCCGGCATGTAGTGACCAAACAATATCGTCTGCAGTCACCCTTTTTCATCCGCATTAAGTGCGTCAAAATCTGCTGATCCTCTCCGCCAGATGCTAGAGTTTGTGGGCTCCCCAACCTGACTTAGTAGCGCGTTGTATTGTCCTAGGAAATTACGTATCGAATCTGACTGGTTTAATCGATTTCCTTGAGATACCTGGCGAGCTAGGTACAAAATCAAAGCGAGAACTGCAACAACTCCTATCACCTCCGCGGCGGCTGAAACTGCCTCCCAATTCATTTGATTTTCCTTCGCCGTCTAGCGTCTGTCTAATCTGCCGTTGAAAGCGCCGGACTGGAGCATTAGCGTAAGGACGACGCTGTCATCGGTCAGGTTGATCCACTGGTTAGCTGTCATTTTGCTCTGCTCGCTACCAATTTCAGAAGGTCCTGGCTTATTGGCCCAGGGCGTTGCTCCAATACTGGAAATATCATTTCGTTCTCTAATAGATATTGATTGTTTTCGATAATGTTTAGCCATAGTTTTTCGTCAACCTGCCCCTTTGCATAAAGATGCAGAAGGATTTCATGGCCGTAAATAAAGCACGATGATAATGCGCCAGCCCTAGCTTCTTCTTCGGAGGTTAGTTTTTCTCCCGATGCACATTTAGCGATCAATTTCGAAAAATCCGGATCCATCGCAGCCTGTACAATCTGGTCAATAGCTTGATGATAAGATGCGATTTTCGAAACATCGGTACCGTGTTTAACCTGTTTTGCTAAGTATATTAGAGTCGCCAGCACCGCTATCGCGCCAACTATTTCTCCGATTGATCCCCAATCTTGGATAGTCATTTTCTGACTCCTAACGTCAGGTTAACAACTTGTTGTGGGCGGGCCGCACTTGACCAATTTGAATACTACTGAGGTGTCCATGAATCGACGTGGAGCTTCCAGGCACCATCTACTAGTTTGAACACCAACACAAAGCGACTTTTGTGCACCGCCGATTCAGCGTCGGTGATTATGAGTTCGCCCGTTGCATAAGACAGGTTTCCCTCTTTCTCAGCTATGTGCGTAATTAGTTCTACGTTCTTGGGGTTCGAACCAACAACAGAAGTCCAGAACGGCCGAATCGCTTCCTTCCCGCAAATTAACGGCGCTTTCGGTGCGATGATGCAAGCGTCGTCGGTGTAATCGTTGACAAGATAATCGATGTCTCCGGCTACGATGGCTTTCGCGAATGCTTTGTTCGCGGCATCAAGCTGTTCTAAAACAGTTTCAGCTTCCGCTGTTACTGGTACTAGTAAGCTAAGCACGACTGCAATGATCGCGGTTGTTCTAATTTTCATTTCGTTTCCTCTGTTGTGATTTTCTGTAGCCGCCTAACGTCGCGATAACGTGCCGTTGACCGCGCCGCAGTGAAGCGGGAGCACAACGAGGACGCTGTCAACGGTCAGGTTAACAACTGGTTAGGCGGCGCCTTGTCTGCGCCAAGATAGTTCTCGTATGAGTACATTAGATCCAACGCCTCACGGAGCCGCAGTAAACTACATAAGATTCCTCAAACTTCGATGCCAAGATACGTTCTTCCGGACGGATTTGAAACCGAGCGATATAGGCTGTGAATAAAAAGACTACGACGATACTTGCCACACTACCCAGATAAGTAACCCACCCTAACAGCAATATCAGTAATGCTAGGTACATTGGATTCCTCGTGTATCGGAAAACGCCATCGGTAACTAGTGAAGATGCGTTATCTGGCTTTGTCGGATCAATTGTCGTTGCGGCGCGCCTAAATGTGAGGATCGTATTAATAGCCAGCGCGAACCCTATTCCGACCAATGAGGTTGCAAGAGTAGTGGTCAGTGTGTCGTGCGCATCAAATCGTGTCACTGCAATCCGAATGACCCAAGCTAAAGCTCCACACGAAGCTAATATGGCGGGCGGGGGTATTTGTAGTTCGAGGTTCAGCATCTCTCAAAGCTATGTAAGCTGCCTAACGTCTTGTTAACCTGCCGTTGACAGCCCCGCAGTGGAGCGGCAGCGCAACGAGGACGCTGTCATCGGTCAGGTTGAACAACTGGTTAGGTTTCTGATCCTGCATTCCGTATTTCCTGTAGAAACTGCCTCGCCAACCCTTGTGCTGCTTTTCGATGACTATTCTTTATGTCACCCCATTCGTAACAATACCAACAGATACGTTCTGCTATTGATCCGTCCGATTCTTCGCCCAGCTTTGTCTTCAACGAGAGGATCTTCACACCGATTTTTATGAGGTCTTCGGTGCGCTCATCTGTTTTTCCGCGCAACTCGGGGAATGGGTTATATCCGTCGGCGCAAAAAATCATATCGTTCTTGCCGTCCGCCGCTTTTTCCAAATGTGGGATCAGCTTTTCCTTAAGTTCCGATTCCAGTACAGCGAGTTGAGAATATAAGTTCGCCGGCGACACCATGG
>JBLFWZ010000079.1:0-16461 GCA_047611905.1 Gammaproteobacteria bacterium
CGTGACAGCGGCAAAGTAATAGGTTCCGAGCGAGTTGACGTAATGGCGGCTTTGAATGTGACACACGAATATCTCGAATACAGACGTCACAACGAAACGATGAGCGCCGGAATCGACCGAATTCGAAGCAAGATCAACAGTGCGTTGTCCCGTGGTCAAACGTTCGAACTAACGGATGCGTCGTAACGAATTACGGCGAGTAAAAAACTAAAGTATGGTGTTCTCTGTGTTGTACGCGAACTGGCTGGATAATCCTTGAGCCTATAATCGCAGTAACCCGGAACCGATCTGTCAGCGATGTTGTGCATGTCCACATTGGAGTGGAAAGCCTGATTCTCTGCGAAAAGTTCCACCTTGAGCCTTTGGTTCAAGCTTACGGCCTTTCGCGGCATCGTGGAGAACACCCTTTCCCTTGACCCTCCCCACGCTACATTGATAGCGAAGATTCCGGTATCTAAAATGCAAAAATGGTTGATGAAATCTGAACCGAGCGAGTTCAGTATCGACAATCTAAAAGCTTGTCCCAAGCAAACCGATATGTGGGATGGAGTGCGTAATTACCAAGCGCGAAATATGCTGCGCGACTCGATTAAGAAGGGCGATTTGGTATTTTTCTACCACTCGAATTGTGACGCGATGGGCATCGCTGGGGTCATGGAAGTCGTGAAGGAATCGTATCCGGATCCAACTGCGTTCGATCCAAACGACGCTCATTTCGATCCGAAGAGTGACCCCGCCAATCCACGATGGTTTGTCGTAGACTTAAAATTCAAACGTAAACTCAAGCGAGTCATTACGCTGCACGAGCTTAAGGCTTGCGAACCACTGCAGGAAATGCGTTTATTGCAGAAAGGCAACCGGCTCTCGGTAATGCCAGTGCAACAATCAGAATGGGATTTTATTCTAAGTCTGGAATAACTAAACGTTGAAACGGAAATGCATCACGTCGCCGTCGGCAACGAGATACTCTTTGCCCTCCAAACGAAGACGTCCCGCACCTTGAGCGCCAGTTTCCCCGTTGTACTGGATGTAATCATCGTAGCCAATAACTTCCGCCCGAATGAAACCTCTTTCAAAATCCGTATGGATCACGGCAGCGGCCTTCGGTGCGGTCTCATTTTTTCGGATTGTCCATGCGCGACACTCTTTCGGCCCAGCAGTAAAATAGGTCTGCAACCCGAGAAGTTGGTAACCAGCGCGTATAAACCGATTAAGCCCGGGTTCGCTGATCCCCATTTCGCTTAGAAAATCATTACGCTCAAGGTCCTCCAACACGGAGAGCTCTGCTTCGAGCGCTGCGCAAAGCACGACACATTCGGCCCCCTGATTAAGGGCATATTGTGCAATCTTTGCCGACATCTCGTTACCATCCAACGCGGCCTCATCGACGTTCGCGACGAAAACCACTGGCTTAGCTGTCAGCAAATTGAATGACTTAATGTTTACGAGCGTCGCTTCATCGAGATCTTGGACACGCACGGGTCGCATCTCGTTTAAGTCCTGCAAGATGCCTTGCAGTTGCTGAATCAGTATTTGCGCGGCCTTATCTCCAGAGCGGCCTAGCTTTTGGGCCTTATCGAGCGCGCGCGTCACCGTTTCAAGATCCGCAAGCGCAAGCTCAGTTTCAATGATCTCAACGTCCGCTAGCGGATCGACCCGTCCGGAGACGTGCACAACGTTATCGTCTTGAAAGCAGCGCACGACATGAGCAATAGCGTGTGTCTCGCGGATATGGGCGAGGAATTGGTTGCCCAAGCCTTCACCTTTCGACGCACCGGCGACCAAACCTGCAATATCTACAAACTCCATCGTTGCCGGCAGCACCTGCTTAGGGTTCACGATCGAGGCGATTTTATCCAGGCGGGGGTCGGGCACAGGTACGATACCGACGTTTGGATCGATGGTGCAAAAAGGATAGTTTTCTGCGGCAATTGCCGAGTGAGTCAAGGCATTAAACAGTGACGATTTGCCGACGTTCGGCATCCCAACGATTCCGCATTTAAAACCCATTGTTGATATTTCTCGTCCGTTTAGTTCGTTTGAGATTGCAGTCTTGTCGAAACCTGGTCGAAATCACCGTCAACTAGCGCCTCTATCTCCGCAAGCAGCGATGAGCCAGCGGCTTCGATCTGCTGATGCTGGTCTTTGGGTGGTGCTTTAAGTACGTAATTGGCCACGTCTCGTCCCTTCCCTGGATGGTCAATTCCGATCCGTGCGCGATAGAACTGGCTGTCGAAATGCAGCGCAATGTTGCGCAGCCCGTTGTGGCCGCCGTGCCCGCCACCAGTTTTTATTTGGATACGTCCGCAGGCGAGCGCGAGATCGTCGTGGACAACTAATGTTTGTTTAGCGTCGAGTTTATAGTACTCGGCAAACGCCGCGACGCCAGTGCCACTATTGTTCATATAGGACTGGGGTTTCAGCAACCAAACGACTCGATCCGAAATGGATACGCGACAAGCCTCGGCGCCGAACTTTGTTTCCAATCTAAAGCTCGCCGAATATTCTTCGGCGAGTCGCTCGACAAACCAAAAACCGACGTTATGCCGCGATCTTACGTATTGCTCGCCTGGATTCCCCAAGCCAACAATTAAGCCTAAGCCGGGTGCCTTCGCCACACATTAAAATCCGAATCGGACCGCGGCCGGCGCTACGCTTAAGAGTCAGACGCGTCAGGTGCGTCCGCTTCCGTATCCGTACCCTCTTCGGCTTCTTCTGCAGCCGCATCAGCGCCACCCTTCGGTAGTTGAACTGAGACGACCGGCAGCGCGTCATCTCCGCCGTGCAGTAGTGAGGCAATTTCGACGCCACTCGGTACCGTCACTTCGGACAGATGAAGGGTATCGCCGAGATTCATTCCTGCCACATCGATCTCGATATACTCCGGCAAATCGCGCGGGAAACATAACACCTCTAGTTCCGTCATGACGTGCGACACCACGCCGCCGCTTTTCACACCCACACAGGTCTCCTCGTTAGTGAAATGCAGCGGAACGCGCATCGTGAGTTTCTCTTTCTCATCAACCCGCAAGAAATCCATGTGCATGACGAGGGCCTTGTAAGGGTGTCGCTGCATGTCTTTGAGTACAACCCGCTCTGTTCCTGTCGGCAGCTTGAGGCTCAAAATGTGCGAATAAAACGCTTCGTGATCGGTATGCTTTATGACGTCATTGTGTTCGAGCTGGATGTTCACGGGCTCTTGCCCCGCACCGTAAACGATGCCAGGAATGTACCCTGTGAGACGTAGGCGGCGGCTCGCACCTTTGCCCTTTAACTCACGTGCCTCGGCGGCTATTTCAAATTGTTCCATGTTGCTACTCCAAGCAGAATATTCGTCGAAAGGACCCGGAGTTCGCGACCAAACCCCAAGGGACCGCGGATTGTATATAAAAAACGCCGCGAACGTTAGCGCAAACTTTCGCGTTAATGGTTCGGCTTAGGCTAATTACAGCGCACCAAGGGCGCGCAGCGCGAGTGCGGGGAGTAGAGATCGGCCATCGTTAGACGGCTTCAGGGAGACGCGGGGTTCTGGTTAATCGACAAACATGGAACTTAGCGATTGACCACGGTTGATACGGTTAATGCTTTCCCCGATCAGTTCCGCGACCGCCAGCTGCCGGATCCGCTCGCAGGCACGTGCCGCGGGGCTCAGTGGGATGGTATCAGTCACCACAAGCTCATCGAGCACCGAACCGGAGATATTCTCGATCGCGGGACCGGATAGCACCGGGTGTGTGCAATATGCGACGACCTGGCGGGCACCGTTGTCCTTTAACGCAGCCGCAGCCTTGCACAGCGTGCCGGCGGTATCAACCATGTCGTCTACGAGAACGCAGCTGCGACCCTCGACGTCGCCAATGATATTCATCACCTGTGCCACGTTCGCCTTTGGCCGTCGTTTATCGATGATCGCAAGGTCGGCATTGTCCAGCCGTCGTGCCACTGCACGAGCGCGCACAACCCCACCAACATCAGGGGAAACGACCATCAGGTCAGGATATTCATGTTTCCAAATGTCACCTAACAGCACCGGTGAGGCGTATATGTTGTCCATTGGCATGTCGAAAAAGCCCTGGATCTGGTCGGCGTGTAAATCCAAGGTTAGTACGCGGTCCGTACCGACACTGGCAATCATATTGGCGACTACTTTAGCGGTGATCGGCACGCGCGCCGAACGTGGACGTCGATCCTGACGCGCATAACCAAGATAGGGAATGACAGCTGTGATAGTTGCTGCCGACGCGCGTCTCAGAGCATCAATCAACACCAATAGTTCGATTAAGTTGTCGTTCGTTGGATGGCAAATCGACTGCAGTACGAAAACGTCACGAGAGCGGACGTTTTCTTCGATTTCTACGGCAACTTCGCCGTCGCTGAACCGGCCGACCGACGCCTTACCAGGACGCACTTGTAGGTGTGCTGCCACCGCCTTACCGAGCGCAGGATTGGAATTCCCGGTAAAAAGCATTGCGGAATCGTCAAACATTACTATTCTCTCTTCCACGTGACAGGAAAATGGCTGGGGTGCCAGGGATCGAACCTGGGAATGCGGGGATCAAAACCCCGTGCCTTACCGCTTGGCTACACCCCAATATGATTTGCTTGTGTACGTAAGAGTTGGATAATTTTGTTTCAATTCGGTCATTCAATCATGCGTTCAAATATCCGCAAGCTTCTCGTTTAGCGGCGAGGTATTGCGGCTTTGGGCCACAAACCAAAACCAGTCTTGCGGCATTGACCGCACTGCTCGCTCGGCAAGCGCGATGCTATCAAAGGTCGCGTACACACACGCCCCGGTGCCCGACATTCGAGCCGCCCCGAACTGACCCAACCAATCGATCACCTGCCCTACCTCGGGGTAGAGCCGCCGCGTAATCGCTTCGCAATCGTTGGTAACTATTGAGGACCTGAGGTCGTGGATTTTGATGGCTCGGGTATCACGTGTCAATTCCGGATGAGCAAATACTTCAGCAGTCGATACGCTGCAGCCAGGGTGTACAACTAAAACTGTTCCTGTGGGGGCTTCCAGGGGAGTCAAGAGCTCCCCGACACCTTCGGCCCACGCTGCATGGCCGTGCACGAACACGGGAACATCCGCGCCGAGCTGTAGGCCTAATGCAGCCAACTCAACTTGGCTCTTTCCAACGTTCCATAATTGGTTTAGGGCAACTAATGTCGTTGCTGCATCAGAACTACCGCCGCCAAGTCCGCCGCCGGCGGGCAAAAGCTTGTCGACATGAATCGAAACGCCGCTGCCGGGCTCGGCATACGGTTGTAGAATTCGCGCGGCACGCACGACCAGATCGTGTTCTGCGGGAACACCCGGCAAGTCATTGAGCCGAACAACATCTCCGCTATCCGTGATGGTGAACTCCAGTTCATCGCCGTAATCTAGAAACTGAAAGTGGGTTTGGAGCAAATGGTATCCGTCGCTGCGACGCCCGGTGATGTGCAAAAACAAATTTATCTTAGCCGGCGCTGGCCATTTTCTGGACGTCATAGGGTATCCAAGCTCCAGGCAGATATTGCGATCCGTACTTTTAGATCTTGGTAGTGAAAATACAGTTTTGCCGGTAGATCAAAACCGTCCACATGGAGGCGCTTGAGCACACTAATACGCCATCCAGATTGCTGCATATCCGTCAGTAGGCCGGCATCATCGACCATAACAGAGGTCGGCTCTGAATCGGGCGCCGCTAAGCCGCGCAGCCAATACTGCGCGCCGTCTAGCGGAATGCTCCAGCCCAACTGTTCTTCCATCAGCGAGCGTGCATCGGTCGATTCGAAATGGTCTCCGTTCGGTGTGATCATCACGACCTGTTTACTATCGCCGGCTATCTGATAGGTGCCTCTACCGAATGGCGCGATCAAGCGTAATTGATACGTCTCCGCATTCTTTTGCCAGCGCAATTTTGCGTTCCAACCCTCGTTGGCACGTTGAATTGCAACTCTTCCTTCGGCGCGCCAGTTCTGGATAGATTCGACCCCGTCGGTCGGTCGCGAAACCGATTCGGTTCGCAAAGGCGGCACTGTGGCTGGACCTGCGCAACCGGCCACCAATGCGGCCAACACAAAAATTGCACACCTCACGGCGCCAGCCGTTCTATAACATCAAGCAATCTTTGATCGTCCGGGGTGTCTTGTAACGCGTTATTCCAAATGTCGCGCGCCGCTTTTTTCTCGCCCATTACCCACAACACTTCGCCAAGATGCGCGGCAACTTCCGGGTCATCCCTAATTTCTCGTGCTCGTGTCAAATACTCGACCGCCTCGGTGAGTCGGCCTAGTCGGTACAGTACCCAACCCATGCTATCTAGAATGTAGAAGTCTTCGGGATTGAGAGCCAAAGCGCGTCGGACGAACTCATAAGCTTCGTCATAACGATTTGTATGATCGGCGAGGGTGTAACCGAGTGCGTTCAACGCCTGTGAATTTTCTGGTTCACGTTCGATGATGGTGTTTAGGTCAGCCTCTAACACTTCGAAACGATCCATCTTTTCCGCCAACATCGCTCGCGTGTAGAGCAATTCCATGTCGTAGGTGTCGATCAGTGCCTCGTTGTAGACAGCCATCGCATCTTCGAATCGGTCGTGCTGCGTCAATATCTCGCCTTCGGCTCGGACGATCTGTAAGCGCTGTTGGTCGCTCTGCGACTCAATCGATTTAAGCTGTTCACGAGCGGCATCAACGCTATTTTGATTCGATAATATCAAGGCGATGCGAATTTGAGCCTGAAATCGGTTCGGGCCGGCGGTAACCGTCCGATATGAATCGAGTGCAGCCGTCAACTGTTGGCGAGATTCGGCAATTTGCCCCAGATAGAAGTTGGCATCGTCAAGACGCCCCTCGAGATTTAACAATTGAGTGAAATTGCCGCGCGCATCTTCGATGCGGTTGGCTTGTAAGTTGAGCAGACCCAGCGCGTAGATGACGTCGCCATTGTCCGGCGTTGTGGCCGCGACAATCGAGAACTGCACGCGCGCTTCCTCGTAACGATTCACGTCCGCTAACAACCGTGCGTAGACCAATCGCAAAGCCGTGTCATTCGGTCTGCTGGCGATGCCTTTTTCCAGCCAATCGAATGCGCTAGAGAGTTTGTCGTGCCTTTGTAACATCGCCACGTAGGCGACCGTGATCTTTATATCGTCGATACCGGCGCTCAGCATTTTATTCATCGCCGTTGCCGCTCGATCGATTTCTTGACCCCGGATTGCTAATAAAGCGTAGGCCTTTAGCGCATCGGCGTCGCCACCCCGACGCTCGATCAATTGCTCCATAACGGTTAACGCTGTGAGCTTGTCTTCTTCTCGGCTGAGCAAATTTGCGATCGTTGCGAGCTGCCGATTAGAACTGCCAATTTCGCTCGCCAGTACAGTTTCGAGGTGTTCTATTGCGGCCGCCGCGTTGCCTTGTCGTATGTACATCGCCGCCAAAATTTGCCGAGCTTCGAAGTCCTTAGGCGCTAATTCGACCCAAACACCCGCGACTTGTAGGGCTGCAGAATAATCACGGGCAAAAACCGCGATTCGAGTCGCCCGCTTTGCGACCTCGAGATCTTTAAGTCGCAAAGCCGCCTTAGCATAGCTTTCGGCGGCGATATCGAGACGACCCCGTTGCCCGGCAAACTCGGCGACTAGTATCTGAAACAGTGGCTCACTGTCGGCATCGAACTGCGTCACCGCGCCGGCGGGTCGATCGAGTAAATTCCCGACGTTCAGTAGGACGGGCTCATAGTCAGCATGGTGAATTTCTGAGCTCGGCAATGCTGCTTGGGCAGGAGTACCTTGCGCAGGAGTCGGTCGCGTGTTTGAGCACGCGACGAGCGCCGCTAGCGCTACAACCGTCATGCACCGTACGATAAGTATTCGGTGTGTGCGACCTATTGCTGAGAGTCGGTCAACGGGTATTCGATATTTTGAAGCCAGAATCAACGCTGGTTTATCGATATCATTGTTCGCAAGCGAGCAATGCAATGGCATTAAACGTCTAGGAACCTGTCGGACTTGGAGCGTTCTATTGCGGAAAAGCCGGATTTATTCATTTTCAGTGCACTTTCTCGTTAAATAGAATGACTATTCGCCACAAAAGTCCACTAAGAATTACTCAAACCGGACTTTCCCTCACGACGAACGCCTAAGTCCGACAGGCTCCTAGGGTTACGATACCGAATAGTATACGCCACGGAATGTCTGCTGACTTTACCTAGCCACGTAGTTTTTGAACTAGTTGGCGCCTGATTGTTCATCGCTTAACTGGCTTCCGATCGCCATTTTCACCGAAATCAGGGCCTTCCGATGGGCACGGGCACCACAACGACCGACATGAACACATGTAACAGAGATTCTGGGATAATTGCGCGATGAAAGAACGCATGAAACAAAAGCTCGAGAGCATCGCTGAACGCCGCGAAGAACTCGATGGATTGCTGTCTACACCAGAAGTAATCAATGACCAAAACAAATACCGCGCTTGCGCTCAAGAACGCGCGGAGATAGACGAAGTCGTCGATAGTTTCCTTCTCTACCAGCAAATTTTGCAAGACCTGGCCGAGGCCCAAGAACTGCACGCCGAGAGCGATAAAGAAATGCGTGAAATGGCGCTCGAAGAAATCGGTGCCTGCGAGCAACGTATCGGGGCAGCCGAGCGAGAGCTCGAACGATTACTGATTCCGAAAGATCCGGATGACGAAGCGAACATTTTCCTCGAAATTAGAGCGGGTACGGGTGGTGACGAGGCCGGAATATTCACCGGCGACCTGCTCCGTATGTATTTAAAGTACGCTGAAAACCGGGGCTGGAAAAGCGAGATCGTCAGTGCCCATGGGAGTGAAGCGGGTGGCTACAAAGAGGTCATTGCGAAAATTATCGGTCGCGACGTCTATGCCAATTTGAAGTTTGAGTCTGGCGCGCACCGCGTCCAGCGCGTTCCCGAAACCGAATCACAAGGTCGTGTCCATACCTCCGCGTGTACTGTTGCCGTGATGCCGGAAATCGAAGACGTCGCTGAAATCGACATTAACGCGAGTGACCTCCGGGTCGATACATTTCGCGCCTCGGGTGCTGGTGGACAACATGTCAACAAAACGGACTCGGCGATCCGCTTGACTCATCTTCCAACCGGAGTCGTCGTAGAGTGTCAGGACGAACGATCTCAACATAAGAACCGGGCCCGTGCGATGAGTCTGTTGAAAGCTAAATTAATCCAGGCCGAACGCGATAAGATCGCGTCCGAGCAAGCACAAAACCGTCGCAATTTAGTCGGCAGCGGCGATCGCTCGGAACGGATCCGCACCTATAACTATCCTCAAGGCCGCGTAACAGATCACCGCATTGGCCTCACCTTATACAAGCTCGATGAGGTAACCCAAGGCGAACTTGGCCTTGTCATAGAGCCGTTATTGCGTGAACACCAAGCGGATCTAATGGCCGATCTAGCAGCTGATTAGACACCAATGCATCGCGACGAAAGTGCATGGAATTGTGTCGCTAATTTGGTTCGTCTAGGCGAGCGCCTACTGAGCGAAAACTCCAACGCGCGCCTCGACGCAGAACTGCTGCTCGCCCACGTGTTGGGCTGCGACCGGACAGCCGTCTACCGCGACGCGAATAAGAAAGTTTCACCCGACCAACAGCAGTCGTTTTGCGATCTCGTATCCGCCCGGTCTTCGGGCAAGCCACTCGCACAAATTGTCGGCGTTCAAGAATTTTGGTCCCTACCCTTCGTCGTCGATGAGAATGTATTAATTCCGCGCCCCGAAACCGAACTACTAGTGGACGTCGCACTATTGCATCTGCGTCGATTGGATAGACCGATCGTCGCAGACTTAGGTACAGGATCGGGCGCCATCGCGGTGGCAATTAGCCACGAGTGTCCGAACGCGACGATTGTAGCCGTAGAGCGCAGCATCGCAGCGCTCGAAATCGCAAAACGAAACTGTGCGCGGCATGCGCGGGCGCCAATTTATCTCGTTAGGGCAAACTGGTTAATGGGACTTTGCGATCATCAATTTGATCTCATCATTGCCAATCCACCTTACATTGCCAGCGGCGATCCGCTGGTCCGCACGACTAGTATCCGATTTGAGCCCGAAGCGGCTTTAGTCTCTGGACCGGACGGACTTGATGCATTGCGACAAGTAGTGGCGGGCGCAGCGCGAGCATTAAAATCCGGCGCAGTGCTAGCCGTCGAGCACGGCTATAATCAGGCAACACAAGTTAGGGCGCAATTTCAGCAACATGGCTTTTGCAGCATCATCACCGAACGAGATCTCGCCGGCCACGAAAGAGTCACGTCGGGTCGAATCAGCGGCTCATGAATAAGCAAATCGAACTACCTATTTTGGGCGCCGAGCCTCGGCAGAAAACGCTACTGGCGACCTTACGAGGCTTACCTGGAATCGAAGACGCCGACATAAACAATATGTGTCTGCGGGTCGTCTACGATTCAATTCAGACGAGTACTGCGACTATTATTGATGTCGTTGAAGCCGCCGATGTCCGCATAGCGGCCGGGATTTTCCAGCGAATATCGCTGTGGCTGCGGTGTTATCGTGAAGCAATAGTCGAAGAGGAATCGAGTAACGACATCGGCTGGGACAGCTTCGTGCGGGAAATATACGTTAGTCGTTACCGCCATCGGCGCCACGGTCGACGTGACGATCGCGCACGACACTGGCGTCAGTATTCGAAGCAACCGAAATAGATTGGATTGGTCATATTTAAATGGAAGATGCGACACTACTTCGCTATAGCCGGCACATCTTGTTGCCTCAGATCGACATCGACGGTCAACAAAAGCTGCTCGACTCGAGCGCCGTTATTTTTGGCTTAGGGGGTCTTGGTTCACCGATTGCAATGTATCTTGCTGCTGCTGGAGTCGGGCGCCTGGTGCTGGTGGATTTCGACGTGGTCGAACTGTCCAATCTACAACGCCAAATCATCCACCAAACCAGCGACATCAAACGACCAAAAGTCGAGTCTGCCCGCGATCGGCTGGTCGGATTAAATTCGAGCGTTGAAGTAGAAACAATCAATAAGCGACTCGACGGCGAGGAGCTGGACCGGGTCGTATCTTCGGTGGATATAGTAGTCGATGGTACGGATAATTTTACCTCCCGATTCGCAATCAATCACGCCTGTTTCACGAACAAGAAGCCGCTGGTTTCTGGTGCCGCCATCAGATTCGAAGGCCAAGTGAGCGTTTACCATCCTGGTATTGGCGATAGTCCGTGCTACCAATGTTTATACCGCAGTGACGGTGGCATCGCGGAAAGTTGCTCAGAAACGGGGGTCGTCGCTCCATTGCTCGGCATCATTGGCAGCGTACAGGCAATGGAGACGCTAAAGGTTCTGATGGGTATCGGTACCGATCTGACCGGACGTTTACTGTTACTCGATGCGATTTCCATGGACTGGCAGGAAATGCGATTTAAAAAAGACCCGAAATGCGCGGTGTGTAGCGAATCGGTCGATTGAATCAGATCGCGCTCGACGCAACCCACTATTCAAGCATTATCGATCACGCCCGTGCGAGTCCGACCCAAGAGGTATGTGGACTGCTCGGCGGCCTGGAAGAACGCTGTTTGACGGTCTATCCGGGCAAAAACATTGCCCCGACACCGGAATGTGCTTTCTACATGGATCCGCACACCCAATTAATGGCAATGCGCTTGATGCTCGAACGTGGCGAAGAGTTGGTCGGAATCTATCACTCGCATCCAAGCAGCGCTGCGCGGCCTTCTGCTCGCGACCTAGATTGTGCAAGCTATTCATCTGTCGCCTATCTAATTGTCTCCCTCATCGACCTCAAAAATCCGACCCTAGCCGCCTTTCGGTTGGATAATAATGCGTTCAAACCGTTGCAGCTCGCAATCGAGGAAAGCGCTAAAACTGAACACTCCAGCACAATTTGTGCTCATGAATGAGGTTGAGCTCGCCGCTAGGATTTATCATTGGAAATCTTTGCCGCGGGCGCAACTTAGCGTTTCAAACACGAGGCGTCCGGGTCTCAACGAGTAGGGCTAGCTATGAATATCACCACGATCTCAATCCTTGTCATTGGCGCAGCATTGGCCTTGTACGGCATCACAATCTACAACGGCCTGGTCGCGCTCAAGCACAACATCACCAAGGCTTGGTCGAATATCGACGTGCTGCTTAAGCAGCGCCACGAAGAGCTGCCGAAGCTCGTCGAAGTCTGCGAGCAATATATGGAATTCGAACAAGAGACCCTAGAAAGAGTGATTACGGCTCGCTCAGCCGTATCGTCCGCGCGTGCTAGCGGAGATGCCCGGCAGCTAGGTGCCGCCGAAACCATGATGCGGCAGGGTCTCGGCGGACTATTCGCACTGGCCGAAAATTACCCTGACTTAAAAGCCAACGAAACTTTTCAGCATCTGCAGGAAAGGATTTCATCGCTCGAGAATTCGATTGCAGATCGACGTGAGTTTTATAACGAATCAGTCAATATGAACAATGTTCGAATAGAGCAATTCCCGGACGTTTTAGTTGCACGATGGTTCACATTCGGGCCGAGCGATTTGCTCGAATTTTCTGTAGAAGAAACTAAAGACGTGAACTTAAAATCGTTATTCAGTTAAGTTAACAGATAAAGTGTCGCTCGATAATTCAGTCGATGGCTGACGCTGCTGGCGTGATTACGAATTCTTCGAACTTCGCCTTTGGGCTGCTCCTGTGTGTCGGGTGCGTCATTGCATTGGGCTCCGGCTGGGGAGCGTATGCGATGCTTATTCGTAAACGAGTTCTGCAAGATACACCGACGGCCTTAATTCGTTCTGCCCCGCAAGGGTATGTGGAACTGCAAGGCCACGCCGAGCTAATCTCCGGTGAGCCGATTTTTGCACCATTGTCGCTGCGACCCTGTATTTGGTACCGATATCGAATCGAGAAAAAGCGGTCCGGCGGCGTAAACAAGCGTTCAAATAATTGGCATACGATTGAACAAGGCGTTTGCGACAGTTTGTTCTACTTAGTCGATTCGACAGGGCGCTGCGTTGTTGATCCCGAAGACGCCAACATAACCGGATCAATACGCGATGTTTGGTACGGTAGGGACAGAACGCCAGGTCGGGTTGACAGACCTGCAAAGTGGTTACGCTACGGTGGATTAGCGCAGATCGGTCGACGTTACAGATACCGCGAAGAGCTGATCCTCAGTGGTGATCCACTCTATGCGCTTGGCGATTTCACAACCCATGGCGGCGCTGGTGGCGAGTTCGACGAACGCGGAGAACTCGGCGACCTACTTCACGAATGGAAGCGCGATAAGGCGACTCTGTTAGAGCGATTTGACGCAAACAACGATGGCGAAATCGACGTCAACGAATGGCAGGCGACACGCCAAGCAGCGGCACAAGAAGTCGCGGTGAAACGCGTAAAGGCTGCGGCCGCGACACCGATCGACGTCTTGAGCCACGCGAAGGGCTCGCGAAATCCGTTTATTTTGGCCGCGCGCTCCGAGCTAGACATGCTTACTCGTTTTCATTACAACGCGATTGCCTTGATCGGACTTTCGATTACCTCAAGTGTTGCAGTTTTGTGGATAATATCGATCCGTTAGATCCGTTTCCTGTTGTCCTTGTCCAACTATGTTTTATGGAGCCTCTCGAACATGACTGATGCCGCGCTAGAACGCATGATTACTACGTTGCCACGCTTTTCGAATATCGATTCGAGCGTTCTCGTCGCCAAACTTGACGAATTACTGACTGACAACCGTCAAAAGATCGAAGCGCTACTCGCGCCCGATGCGGAGGTAACGTGGAACAGCGTAGTCGGCCCTTTCGAAGAGTTAAGCGATCGACTCAGTCGCTTTTGGTCTCCTATCGGGCACCTACACGGGGTCGCCGATAGCGAGCCACTTCGCGACGCGTATAACGAAGCGATCACGATGCTTTCGGATTACGCGAGTGAGCTAACGCAAAGTGACCGGTTGGCGAGCGCGTTTCGTCAGCTGCGAGACGCTGAAGAGTTCAAATCACTCAACAGCGCGCAGCAGAAAATAATAGACAACGCGTTGCGTGATTTTAAACTTGGCGGCATCGACCTTGGCGACACAAGCCGTGAGAAATTTCGACAACTAAACGCTGAACTTGCGCAACTCACGACACAGTTTTCCGAAAACGTTCTCGATGCAACTCAGGCCTGGAGCAAAAACGTCGCTGACGTTGCCGAATTGGCCGGGCTGCCGGATAGCGCACTAAGTCTCACGCGGCGCAACGCTGAAAAAAACGACGCTACTGGTTATACGCTTACCTTGGATTTCCCCTGCTACATGCCTGTCATGTCATATTGCAACAATCGTGATTTACGTCGAGAAATGTACGATGCGTATGTCACGAGAGCGTCTGATCAAGGACCCGACGCAGGACGTTTTGACAATTCAGATGTCATTAAACAGATTCTCGAGCGGCGACATGAGTTGGCCCAGCTCGTTGGCTTTTCTAGTTATGCCGAATACTCCTTAGCGACCAAGATGGCGCCATCGTTATCGTCAGTAACTGAATTTCTTGAGGATCTCGGGACGCGATCGCGACCCGCGGCCGAACGAGACTTCAATGAATTAGCACGCTTCGCCGCAGACGCGTTAGACATTGAATCGATTCAGCCGTGGGATGTGGCTTATTGTTCGGAAAAATTACGTCAACAAAGTTTTTCATTCAGCCAAGAGGAGTTACGGCCGTACTTTCCCGTATCCCGAGTGTTGAGCGGCCTATTCGATACGGTTTCGAGATTGTTCGATATCACCGTTAAACAGGTCGATGGGATTGATACCTGGCATCCCGACGTCATGTGTTTCGAGATTCGTTACGCCGACGGATCTTTGCGCGGCATCTTTTATCTCGATTTATACGCGCGAGATCACAAACGCGGTGGCGCATGGATGGACGAATGTGTCGTTCGTCGCTTAACCAACACGGGAATCCAGCTCCCTGCAGCCTACCTAACGTGCAACTTCACCCCGCCAGCCGAAGGGCAAGAATCTCAGCTCACTCACGACGAAGTACAGACCTTATTTCACGAGTTCGGGCACGGTTTGCATCATTTGTTGACCTTAGTCGATTACTCGTCGGTATCCGGAATCAACGGCGTTCCGTGGGACGGGGTCGAATTACCTAGCCAGTTTTTGGAGAATTGGGCTTGGGAGCGTGAAGCCTTAGATATCATTAGCGGCCATGTCGACAGCGGCGAACCCATTGGTACGGAACTATTTGAAAAAATGCTCGCCGCAAAAAACTTTCAAGCTGGCATGCACATGGTACGCCAACTGGAGTTTGCGCTGTTCGATTTTGCAATTCATGCCCAGGATCCGAAGACGATCTGCGTTCAATCGGTGCTCAATCAGGTACGAGACAAAGTCGCGGTGGTCGAAGCGCCACACTACAATCGCTTTCAACACGGCTTTTCACATATCTTCGCAGGGGGTTATGCGGCTGGCTACTACAGCTACAAATGGGCTGAAGTCCTCTCGGCAGATGCGTTTTCCCGCTTCGAAGACGAAGGCATATTTAATCCCAAGACCGGTCAGTCTTTTAAGGAGTGCATTCTTGAGCGCGGCGGCAGCACAGACCTAATGGTGCTGTTTAAAAACTTTCGCGGACGCGAGCCGGCGTTGGAGCCACTGCTCAAACAAGCTGGACTCTCTACTTAATTCAGTTTACAACTGCCGACCATGACATACCGTCTCCTTTTTACTTTCGTACTCATCGCAATCACCTCGCCTACCGCATTGGCGGCGGACACGGCGTACGTGATCGACAAGCTGTTAGTCGGCGTCCATCAAGACAAAAATTTAAATAGTGCCATTATCAAAGTCCTGCCGACGGGAACTAAACTCGAAGTCACCAAGCGTGACGGCGAACTCGCGTTAATCAAGGATCCAAGCGGCGTTGAAGGCTGGATAGACTCGGCATACTTGATGGAAGAAGTCCCCGCTGGTGTCGCCGTCACGCGGTTGAAAGGCGAGGTGGCGACGCTAACTGCCAAACTAAAAGAAGGCGCCAATGCGTCAAACGACAAGCGGGTGCCGAGCGACGAAAGGGACAGCTTACTGAAGGAAAATACCGAGCTAAAACGGGATCTGTCGGCAGGCAAACTGAAAATCGCCGGGTTCCAAACTAAGATTGGAGCATTGGAATCGAAAGTAGCAGCGCGCGCTACGACCCCCGCCGATACGATCATTGAAGAACTCGAAGCCGCGAATCGGGAACTCGCTAGAGATCTTGAAGGGTCGGCGCAAGCAAATCAGCAACTTGAGTCGGAACTCAAAAACCGCGGCGACCAACCTCGACGAACGATCGTTGCAGAATCACTGTCTACCCCGATTATGATCGGAATTGCGCTAGGATTATTGCTCGCCTTTGGCGCAGGCGCATACCTCATTGATCATCTCAATCGGCGTAGGCACGGCGGCTTCCGAGTCTAGCTAAAACAGTCCCTGCCC
>JBLFWZ010000080.1:0-16360 GCA_047611905.1 Gammaproteobacteria bacterium
CGGACTACGCATCGTCGAAGGTTCTGCATTTATTGCCGCGCCAATGTGCGGTATGACCCTCGCCCAACTTGGCGCTGATGTGATTCGATTCGACAACCTTGGCGGGGGCATCGATTATCATCGATGGCCGGTTACAAAGGACAACACCAGCATTTATTGGGCTGATCTGAATAAAGGCAAACGATCGTTCGCTGTCGATTTGAAATCACCGCGTGGCCGCGAGCTTGTGACTCAGCTGATTACCGCAGCAGGCGACGATGCCGGCATTTTCTCCACCAATCTACCTGCCAAAGGATGGTTATCCTACGAATCATTGAAAGCTCACCGAGCCGATTTAATTTTGCTATCTATCGTCGGCGATCGTCACGGCGGATCGGCGCTCGACTACACTGTCAATGCGAAAGTGGGCTATCCCGACATGACTGGGCCGGCAGACGACGACAGGCCGGTGAACCATGTTTTTCCCGCTTGGGACAATATTACGGCGTATATGGCGGCACTTAGTATTCTCGCCGCAGAGCGCCATCGACGGTTGACCGGAACGGGTCAGAAAGTTGAGTTGGCGTTAGCTGACTGCGCGCTGGCGACCATGGGGCACCTAGGATTCATCGGCGACCATACAATTAATAACGCGACTCGCCCGCGCTACGGCAACGACTTATATGGTGCGATGGGCCGAGATTTTATGAGCGCCGACGGCAAACGCATGATGATTATTGCCATTTCTCCAAAACAATGGACAGGGTTGCAAAACGCTGGCCGTTTCGCTGACGAAATCCGCGCGTTAGAAAACAAGCTTGGAATAAGTCTAGACAGCGAAGGGAATCGTTTCACCGCGCGTGGCGAAATATTTGAAGTCATCGCCCGGTGGACGGAGGCAACCCCGTTTGCGGCAATCGAAAAAGCCTTAATCGAAAATGGATGCTGTTGGGGGCCCTATCAAACGGTACGCGAGATGCTTGAAAACGACATCGACGCGACAGCCGACAATCCGATTTTTAGTCAGGTTGAACAGCCTGATATTGGCGAGTACTTAGTGCCGGGGCAACCAATGACGTTTTCAGCTTGCGAAAGACACCCAGCAGTCCCCGCACCGCGGCTCGGTCAACACACCAACGAGATACTCGGCGATGTGTTGGGCTTAAGCGACGGTGAAATAGGCACGTTACACGATGATGGCGTTGTCGCCGGTTAATACACAGCAATTCAATAAGGTTTACTACTCTCATGGCCACGAGCAGACAAGAACAATTTTCCGGAACCAAAGACGTCGAGCAACACTTGCAGTTCGATGAAATCAATCTCGCCAATTACTTGGCAGAACATATCGAAGGATTCGCCGGCCCACTCACTGTTAAACGCTTCAAAGGCGGGCAGTCTAATCCAACCTACCAATTGATTACGCCGGCCCGCAATTACGTCATGCGCCGGAAACCGCCTGGGGAATTATTACCTTCCGCCCATGCGGTCGATCGAGAATTTCGCATTATTGCCGCGTTGAACAAACACGGATTCGCGGCCCCAAAACCGTACATCTTATGCGAAGACACTGAGATCGCCGGCACTATGTTTTACGTCATGGAAATGGTCGAGGGTCGAGTATTCTGGGATATGTCGTTGCCCGAGCAGTCGCCAACAGAACGCGCGGCAATTTACGATGCAAAGATTCGAACCTTAGCGGAGTTCCAAGCGATTGATTATCGCGCTGTTGGGCTCGAAGGGTTCGGCAAGACAACCGATTATTTTGCGCGCCAAATTCATCGATGGAAGAAAACCTATATTGCTTCCGAGACGGAATCAATCGAAGAAATGGACCGCCTGAACGAATGGTTGCCGGCAAATATTCCAGATGACGATGCCGTCAGCTTAATCCATGGCGATTATCGAATGGACAATATGATTTTCCATCCCACGGAGCCGAAAATTGTGGCCGTTCTAGATTGGGAACTCTCAACCATTGGTCATCCACTCGGCGACTTTACCTATCATCTCGCGCCGTGGTTGTTGCCGCCGGTCGGCGAGCGAGTGAGTAGCCTAATGGGTCTTGACCTCCCAGCTCTAGGGATCCCGACTGAGGATCAGTATATCGCTCGTTACTGCGAGCTAACCGGGCGCACGGAAATTCCTAATCTAGACTACTACCGCGCGTATACCGTATGGCGCATGGCGGCCATCTACCAAGGCATTATCAAGCGCGTTCAAGACGGCACCGCAGCCAGTGCAGAAGCACCGACCGATGCCGATTTCGTGCGCACGTTTGCTCAAACGGCTATCGAACACGCGCAAAGGGCGGGGCTCTAAGTATGAATATTGACGGACTGCGTTTCGAACCCTACGAATTACCGGCCAGTCTCGCGCCGTTGCGCGCCGAAGTCCGTGAGTTCTTGGCCTCGGAAATCAAGAATTTCACGCCAGTGCATCGGAGTAACAGTTGGGATGCCTTCGATCCGGAGTTTTCACGGAAGCTAGGTGCACGCGGCTGGCTCGGCATGATGTTGCCAAAAGCTTATGGCGGTAACGAGCGCGGGCCGCTCGAACGCTATGTCATTGTCGAAGAGTTACTCGCGGCCGGTGCTCCGAGTGGATTTCATTGGATCGGGGATCGTCAAAGCGGCCCCCTACTCGCGCGTTACGGCACTGAGGAGCAAAAGAAAACCATACTGCCTAAAATTACTGCGGGAGAGGTCTGTTTCTGTATCGGTATGAGTGAGCCAAACGCAGGCTCCGATTTGGCTTCCCTGCGAACTCGTGCGGAGCGCACTGATGCAGGCTGGTTGGTTAACGGGCAGAAAATTTGGACCTCGCACGCACATCGCGCGGACTACATGATCGCTTTATGTCGAACCAGCCCAGCAGAGAAAGATCGCCACGCAGGCTTATCGCAATTCCTCATCAAGCTGCCAACGGACGGTATCACCTGTCGTCCGATTAAAGACTTAACCGGACGGGCGCAATTCAACGAAGTATTTTTCGAAGACGCACTACTTCCCCATGATGCCCTGGTCGGCGTAGAAGGCGGCGGTTGGAAACAAGTCGTCGAGGAACTCACGTTCGAACGCAGCGGGCCAGAACGCTACTTGTCATGCTTTCTGTTGCTAACCCAGCTGATCGACGTCGTTAAAGATTCTGCTTCGCCAGAAACCTTACGAAAAATTGGCGAGCAAATCGCGCTCGTGACGGCGCTACGCAATATGTCACTCAGCGTCGCAGGGATGCTGAACGATGGTCGCGACCCGAGTTTGCAAGCATCAATCGTCAAGGACGTTGGCTGCACGTTCGAGCAAGGTTTACCGGCACTTGCGCAAGAGCTGGTCGACCTTGAGCCGAGCCTCGCCGGTTCCGGCAATGACTTTCAACAAGTGCTAGGCAACCTCGTACAACTCGCGCCGTCCTTCTCATTACGTGGCGGGACGCCGGAGATACTACGCGGAATCATTGCACGGGGGCTTGGACTACGATGAGCGAATTGCAGAATATCTTGGAAGAAAGCGTCGCACGCGTTTTCGAAGACAATGTTGATAATCAGTTTCTGACGTCCGTCGAAGAAACTGGCTGGCCACTGGAATTGTGGAATACGCTCACCGAACTCGGTCTGTCTCAGATACTTGCAAGCGAAGCAGCAGGTGGCATGGGCGGCAGTTGGGCGGACGCCTATGTCGTTGTCCGCCGGTGCGGATACGCATCGCTGCCGTTGCCCGTGCCAGAAGCGATTCTTGCGACATGGCTCTGTAAAGAAGCCGCGATAGAACTGCCTGTGGGCGTCCCTGGGTTAATCCCTCAAGTACTGACTAGCGGTCTCATTCGCGGCGATTCATTGAGCGGCGAAATTGCTCGAATCCCCTGGGGACGAAATGCCAACTACTATCTCGGCATTACGGACGCGAGTGAGCTCATCGTTCTTGGACAAGATGGCATCGATATCGTGACTGAGGACAATTTGGGTCGCGATCCCCGTGATACGGTCAGTTTTAGAAATACGCAGATATTGAACCGCGCGCCGGCAAACTTACCGACCGGTGGCGTGCAGTGGTTATGCGCCATGTTGCGCAGTGCGCAAATTGCCGGGGCCAGCGCGCGCTGTTTAGAGATCGGCATCGATTTCGTTGGCGATCGGGAACAGTTCGGTCGACCCTTGTCACGCTTTCAAGCAATACAACATCATCTAGCGGTCATGGTCGGCGCTGTTGCGACGGTCGAGTCGATGTCGGCCAACGCATTTCGCGCGATGGATCAATATGGCATAAGTGGCGGTCCCAGCGAGCGCGACGCCAAATTTGAGATCGCCGCCGCGAAATGTCGCGCGAGCGATTCCGTGGAAGCCGTGACGCGCATCGGCCATCAAGTGCACGGTGCTATCGGCTTTACTTACGAATACGGACTGCATTTTTTAACCCGTCGTTTATGGGCGTGGCGGGCGGAATTCGGTGGTAGTGGTAAATGGGCGCAGTACCTGGGTGAGGTCGCGAAAACGCAAGGCGGCGACAACATATGGGCCTACATCACTAACTAAGCGTCGCTCTTTCACGTCGCGGTTACAATTTTAACTTCAAGTTTGGGAATTATTTATGAACAACGATTTATTGTTCGAGAAAAACGGCCACGTTGTCACCTTGACAATGAATCGGCCAGACGACCGCAACCCATTAGGGATGGAAGGCGACGGCGATAATTTCGCCGAAGCGGCGGACCGGATCAACGACGACAATGACGTACGTTGTGTGATCCTAACCGGTGCGGGCAAGGCCTTCTCTGCGGGCGGCAACCTCAAGGCGATGCGTGATCGCGAAGGCCTGTTTGGCGCCTCACCGTTGGAAATGCGCGACAAAGCGTATCGAAAAAACATTCACCGCGTGATCCGTTCGTTATGGAACATCGAAGTCCCAACCATTGGCGCCATTAACGGTCCAGCGATTGGACTCGGCAACGATGTCGGTTGCACCTGTGATATTCGCATCGCCGCGGACAATGCAAAATTCGGTGCCACATTCCTGAAGATGGGATTGATTCCTGGCGACGGCGGCTCGTGGCTATTGCCGAGAGTCATCGGTTGGTCGAACGCGTCGCGTCTATTCTTCACGGGTGATGTGGTCGACGCCGAGACGGCAAAATCGTGGGGCCTCATTTCCGACATCGTGCCCGCAGATTCGTTAATGAGCGAAGCGAAAACCTTAGCGGATCGAATTTGCCAACAGCCGCCGCAGGCGCTGCGCATGACCAAACGTCTAATGCGCGATGGCATGAATTCCTCGTTCGACACCATCATGGAAATGTCGGCGAGTATGCAAGTCATCGTGCAAAACACAGACGACCACCTTGAAGCTGTGAACGCGTTTTTCGATAAACGCACACCAGAATTCAAAGGGAAATAATTATCCGCTGGAACTTCTGAGACCTCGTTGAATCTTAGCTTTCGCGCGTCGTCGCGAAGCTAAGGTCTAGACATAGCCGGGCCCCGGCATGACGGGGAAATTCTCGAGAAGCGACTCGTCGACGTCCACCCCCAAACCGAATTTGGCGAGTGGCGTCACTGCGGCGTTTTCGTCCGCAACAAATCCGGGACTACATAGTTCGTTTCGAAACGGGTTGAATGTTGAGCAATCGGCCTCAAAGTAACCGCCATTGTCGATCGCACACAGAAAATGCACTGAGGCCGCCATATTTAGGCTCGTCAGCGACGTATGGGGATGAATCGAGAAACCGTGTGGCTTGGCGAGCTGGGCGATCCTTAAACCCTCTGTGATCCCGCCAGTTTTCGACAGATCCGGTTGCCATATCGTTATCGCAGCATCATCTACGACTCTTTCAAAATCGAAGCGGGTGTAGTGATTTTCGCCCGCCGCCAACGGCGTACGACCGAGCTGCCGCGCCGCTTGGTAATTCTTATAATCGTGCGCCGCGAAAGGTTCTTCGAGCCACCCAACGTTGCAGCGATCGAGAGCCGGAAATATTTCTGCAATTTGCGCCAAGGTGTAAGCAGTATTAACGTCGGTCAATATGACGACGTCCTCGCCGACATGCTGGCGAACCGCGTTCACTCTTTCGACGTCACGCTCTGGCGTGTCGCCTAGACGAAGCTTTAGCGCTCGATAGCCGCGGGCCAACATCGTATCAACCTCGGTCAGCAATTCAGATGCGTCTTGAAAGCCGAGAGAAATACCCCCTGCATAAGCGGCAACAGCCCTACTCTTCCCACCCAGGAGCTGAAACAACGGTTTCTGCTCGCGTTTGCCGGCGATATCCCACAACGCCATATCAATTCCGCTAAGGCCAATCACTGCGGCGGCGCCGGCGCCGTGACTTGCGAGTTGCATGCGATAGACTTTATTCCACACTTCGTCGATGTCGATGGCGTCCATGCCGAGCACAAGTTGACGCAACGTCGTGTTGATCAGTTCGGCTATTGCAGTTGGTGCACGCGCCGCATGCGACTCGCCCCAACCGGTAATTCCAACGTCAGTCTCGACCTTAACAAGTACGGCGTCGCGCTTAACGGTTTGACCAATACCCAACTTGACACGATGTTGTGCTGGTATCGGGAACGAGACAGGAAACGCGGTAACGTTTTCTATGCGCATGCGGTTGTTTGGGGAAGCGTTATCATCAATATATCTACGCGTTTACATTTTGTATCTTTCGAATAGTTGCCGCGTCAAGCGTGGCGAGCTTACCGATACAGCCTCGGCGACAAGCTCAACGGCGGGCCGGGGCAAATGCGCGTACTCCTAATTAAAATCATCTATGCCAATCCTGTCTCGGCGATGGTCGTTTGTTTTGAAACAACTCTTAGTAATAATCAGCGATCAAAATAATCGCCGACCCGCTTAAATCGGATTCCGCTTTACCAGCTGCTTCGCAATGAGCACTCGCTGTATTTCATTCGTCCCTTCACCGATACACATTAACGGCGCATCGCGATAATAACGTTCCACATCAAATTCTTCGGAATAGCCGTATCCGCCGTGAACGCGCAGCGCTTCGGTTGCATTCGATAACGCCGATTCCGATGCAAACAGTTTCGCCATGCCGGCTTCCATATCGCACCGTTCACCGCGATCGTATTTTCCGGCTGCCTGTTCGACCAGCAAGCGTGACGCCTCGACTCGAGTGGCCATATCGGCGAGTTTGATCTGGATCGACTGATGCTCACAAATCGGTTTGCCGAAAGTCGTACGCTCTTGCGCGTAACGAACCGCGTCTGTCATGGCTGCGCGGGCAAGACCCACGCCACGCGCTGCAACATTAATTCGTCCTAGTTCGAGACCGCCAACCGCGTGATGGAAGCCATGCCCTTCTTCACCGCCCAGCAAACGTTCCGCATCAACGCGAAAATCGCTAAAGCTCAAGGCAACGCTTTCGAGTGCCCGATAGCCAAGTTTTTTTAGCTTTCCATCAATATTAAAACCAGGTCCGCGTTCGGCGAGAAACATGCTCATGCCTTTATGCGCCGGACTCGCGCTCGGGTCTGTTTTTGTCAGGATCGCATACAGGTTTCCGTACATGCCATTCGTGATCCACATCTTCGAGCCATTGAGTACGTACTGCCCGCCATCTCGCTTTGCGACGGTTTTGATCCCTTGGAGATCGGTGCCTGCGTCCGGCTCCGTTAAACACAACACGCCATGCATTTCGCCGGTCGCGAGCTTTGGTAGGAAGCGGATTTTTTGATCCTCAGTACCAAAGCGCCCGATCAAGTGGCCGAGCATCATGTGTGTATTGATCACGCCAGCGAGGCTCATCCACGTTTCCGTGATCAAGGTAATGACGTTCGCATACGCGGTTGCAGTCATGCCAAGTCCACCGTGTTCCGGCGCATACATCAGCCCGAATAAGCCCATTTCTTTCATTTGGGCGACGATTTCGTGCGGGTACTCATCATCGTGGTCGAAGTGTTTTACTTCGGGACGAACTTCCTTATCAAGCCAGACTCTGAGGGCGTCGAGAACTTGGTTTTCGTCGTCTTTTGAAAAGCTATTGGTGGGATTTTCCATCGCGCTATATTTCCAGCTGGTTATTTACCAGCTAGATTACCATGCAGACATCCGAGCCAAGTAGATGAAAGATGCACCAGCGGCATAGCGCGCTATCAACGCTGAGCTCCAAGAAGTAGGAACTCGTGATTGGTATCGCTAGGGTGACGCCTCGTTACGCAGCAACCTGGAGATTTGATATGGAAACAATCCGCTACCTTGCTTACGGCTCCAACCTACTTCCGGCGCGCATTGGAGCGCGGCTCGACTCTTTTGTTACCTTGGGCACCACTGCGCTGCCTGGCTGGCGTCTTTGTTTTCATAAAATGGGCGCCGATGGATCGGGGAAATGCAATCTCATTGTCGACCCTCGTGGCAGGGCCTACGGTGCGGTCTATGAATTGTCACTCGGCGATAAAACCCACCTCGATGCCATTGAAGGGGTCGGCAAGGGCTACTCGGACAAGTCGATTGAACTCGACGCATTTGGCCCAGCGTGGGTTTACCTCGCAGAACCGTCGCATATAGACGATCAATTGATCCCATATGATTGGTACCACTCTTTCGTGCTGTATGGTGCGAGGCACCACCGGTTTCCAGCGGACTACATTCACGAGATTACGGACGTCGCCTGCGTCCCTGACCAAGACCTCAATCGACGCACGGAGAATCTCGCGATACTCAATTCGAGGAATCTGGGTCTCAGCAACGCCGGTGAATAATCAGGCGACATCGCGACCGCGATGGGTGGTCGCGGCCGCAAAGGATTGCATCGATCAGAAGTGCGGCATGATCTCTTTTGCTACCTGATCCACCACTGATCGCGTCTCCAAAATCGGTTGGATAGCGATTTGATTAACGCCGGCGTCGCGCATTTCTTCAATCATGCCGATGACTTCTCGTTTGGTGCCGGTCAACGTGGTTGCTTGAATGATTTTCTTGGTCATTAACGCTTCATGCTCATCTTTTAAATGCTGTAAATATCCGCTGTACAGCTTCAAATGACGTGTTTCGACGGGAGCGTCGGGTTCTCGATACACATCCGCAAATGCCATTAACTCGTCGCGTAAATCGTCTGGTAACACGGACGGATTTTTGCGGCACGACAGAGCAAAAATATTACTACTCGAGGCCACCATCGGACCGACTGCTTCGCGCACTGCGCGCGTTTCGATTTGTTCCTCGCTTTCAGTGAGGTAGAACGCAGTCATCGATAGTACGTAGATATCGTCTGGATTGCGGCCCGCAGCTTCCGCCCCTTTACGAACGTGCCCGATCATCCATTTCACGATCGACGGGCTCACGGCACCAAACAGAATGACGCCATCCGCCACTCGTCCGGCGAGTTCGGCGACCTTAGGGCCACTTGCCGAAACATAAATCGGGATCTTTTTCTCAATGTTGATGAAGCCAAGATCAGGATTTAAAAATTTGATTTTACGGTGTCGATCGCCTTCGCTGTAGTCCGTTGTTTGACCCGCAAACAGCTCTCGGCACACCCGCACATGCTCTTCTAATTCGGCGACTCGCGCGGCCGGCATACCCATTGTGCGACGCGTGGTATTTCCCGTGCCAATACCCATAATGGCTCGACCCGGCGCTAAGGAATTAATGGTTGCCATCCCACATGCGCTTAGCGGTGCGATACGCGATGCCGGATTCGTGACCCCTGGGCCTAGCTTAATTTTGCTCGTGCGATCCGCACACAAAGCCAATGAGGCATAAACTTCGCTGCCGAGCATCTGTGTATCGTAAAGCCACGCGTGTGAAAAGCCGTTGTCTTCGGCGTACTTTACTTCGGGGTGAATATGGCAATCGCCCATAAAAACAAATCCAAAATCCATCAATATCTCCTCGCCGACAATCGTCGGCCTAGCGTAATTTGCGTGACCCTTTTCCTGAATTTAGTCACGCAGTTTTTGTTAACTGCTGCCTTTTTTGCTTAATGTCGCCGGACTGAAATTTCAGCAGCGGAGATCTCATCGCCAAGCCGTCAGACCTCGCGCGTACAGCAGAAGTCCACAGTTCGTTGCGCAACGCGCTGCGAATCTTCAAATGTCGGGTAGTGAGCAACTTTGGGTAAATGGACGACTTCGCCCTTCAGCAGTGCTCGACCTTATTTGTCAGCTAGTTTCTAGCTGACTCCCAAAATCGTCCTCTCTCCGACGGCCACATGCGCTCGCTGCACCGAGCAACTTAAGTACGTCGTCAAGTCGCCGGTCGCGGATTGTGGTGGCGCTTTTTTTGGAATTCAAGGGTGCTCGCAAGCGCTTCCCATAATTCCCTTATAACGTTACATTTCTCGCGAATTACTAATTAAAAACGAGCCGTGCGGTTGGCCGACTCGCAAGCTCCGCTCCAATTCCGCTGCCGGTTCTACTACCGGCGAGGTGTCTGGCCTACGGTTGACAGAGATTCAACACTCATGGTCTCATCGGTGCCCGCGCTGACAATGTATACAAAGTATGGGAGGGGTCATAGCGATGTTTGACACATCTTGGATGGGACGCTGGCAAGCGGCCGTCAATAGCGATAAGCCGATGAGTTGGATCGGTAAACATTTCACTGCCGATTTGCTGCTGGGCTTCGGCGATAAGCACTTTGTGGTTTCATTCGTCAAAGGAAAAATTGACGGATTCACCGACGAAATCGGTCCTGAAACTTGCTATCAACTCGCCGTCAAAGGCCCAGCTGCCAGTTGGGAAAAGTTCTGCCAACCCGTACCACCGCCGATGTATAACGATATTTGGGCGATGGGGCACCCTCTACACGGCAGGGTGACGCTTGAAGGCGACCAAATGGTGATGTGGCAAAACATGCGCGCATTTACCTGGGCGCTCGACCGGATGCGCGAAATCTAAGCGCGCTGCACTGGTAACAGAATTAGGAAATTTGGAGAGCTAACATTGGCCAGAATTGAACCAATCACCGGGAGATATATTTGGGTGCCTTTTCAAGGCGAAGAATACCGGATTTACTACGAAGAAAACGGCACTGGCATCCCGTTGGTGTGCTTGCATACAGCAGGCACGGACGGACGCGAATGGCGCCATCAGTTATGCGACGAGAACATTAGCAAGAATTTTAGGGTTATCGCGCTCGACCTGCCGCGCCACGGCAAATCAATCCCACCGTACGATTGGTATAAAGCAGACGAAGAATACAAGCTCACCGCCGATTTCTATTCCGGCATATTGATGGCATTTTGCAAGGAACTCGAGCTAGATAAGCCCGTGATCATGGGAAGTTCGATGGGCGGCAATATCTGCCTACATCTGGCTGAGCGTTATGAGAACGATCTCCGCGCCCTGATTGCCATTGAGGCTTGCGAATACTCGCCGGGTTGGCATCTCGACTGGCTAAGCCATTCTCACATCCACGGCGGAGAAACGTGTGCGCAGTCCATATTTGGCCTGATGGCACCCCAGAGCCCGGATAAATATCGTTGGGAAACCTGGTGGTACTACTCTCAAGGCGGACCAGGGATTTTCAAAGGGGATCTCTACTTCTATAGCGTCGACCACGATTTCCGCGGTCGAACGGAGAAATTGTCCGGCAAAGTCCCGATGTATTACATGACGGGGGTCTACGATTTCGCCTGCACGCCAGATATGACTGAGGAAGTCGCAAAAAACACCAAAAATTCGGAGTGCATCATCATGGAGGAGATTGGACATTTCCCCATGAGTGAAAATCCGGAGGTGTTCGGTAACTATTTAATGCCTGTCCTCGAGAAGATTTTAGCCTCATAATAGCGCGGGATCGCACGACAAATGACAAAAAGGCGCCTGCAAATCTGCAGGCGTTTTTTTTAGGAGGCAATAAATAGATGAGCAGCGACAACGCAGAATTAGTTTCGCAACTTCGTGACACCGTAAAGAAGGTTTGCGACGACTTCCCCGGCGAATACTGGCGAGAAAAAGACCGCAACCGCCACTATCCCACAGAGTTCGTTAACGCCTTAACGGAACTCGGACTATTGGCGTCACTCATTCCAGAAGAGTACGGCGGTAGCGGCCTACCGTTATCCCTTGGCGCGGAAATACTGACCGCCATCCACGAGTTCGGCGGGCACGCCGGTGCTTGTCATGCGCAGATGTACACCATGGGTACGGTTTTACGGCACGGCAGCGTCGAGCAAAAAGAACAATATTTACCGAGCATTGCGAGCGGCGATTTACGACTCCAAGCGTTTGGCGTCACCGAACCCACTGCCGGCACGGATACCACCAGCATTTCAACCATGGCCGTGCGCAGCGGCGACGGTTACGTTGTGAACGGACAAAAAGTTTGGACGTCACGCGCCGAGCACTCGGATTTAATGCTTTTGCTCGCGCGAACGACGCCGAAGGATAAAGTTGAAAAGCGCTCTGGCGGCTTGTCTGTTTTTCTCGTCGACATGCGCGACGCGCAAAACAACGGCATGACGATCAAACCGATCCGCACGATGATCAACCATTCAACCACGGAAATATTCTTCGATAACTTCCCGATCCCGGCGAACAGTTTAATCGGCGAAGAAGGCAAAGGCTTCAAGTACATACTTTCCGGCATGAATGCAGAACGTATTCTCATTGCGGCGGAATGTATCGGAGATGCCCGTTGGTTCATCAAGAAAGCGACCGATTACGCTTGCGAACGACAAGTCTTCGGCCGCCCAATTGGTATGAACCAAGGGATCCAATTTCCTATTGCGCGTGCTTACGCGAATACGGTCGCCGCCGAACTCGTGCTGCGCAGGGCCGCAGAGCTTTACGACCGCGGCGAGGATTGCGGAACCGAAGCGAACATGGCGAAAATGTTGGCTTCCGAAGCATCATGGGAAGCGGCAGATACGTGCATGCAAACCTTCGGCGGATTTGGTGTCGCGGAAGAATACGATGTCGAACGCAAATTCCGTGAATGCCGTTTGTATCGAATTGCACCTATCTCGACAAACTTAATACTCTCTTTTATTGCTGAGCATGAACTCGGGATGCCGCGTTCGTACTAGAAGTTCGCCGAACTGCCAAGCGCGTGGGCTTTCCGTCGTGATGGCAGGTCGAATGGGCTTGCGCCAGCCATGCCCCGAGGCCTTGACCTCGGGGTCCGTTAGTATCTTGAACCGACCTGCGCCGCAAGCTTGGCACGCGGGGCGGCGCAAAAATGCTTGCTGGTGGAAAAGTACACAGATCTAAGGCACGGATATTTGATGAGTTAGCGCGTTATCGATTACCGAAACTGGAGAACTAAATTATGGCTAATTTACCTCGCTTTAACGCTTACATTAACGGTACGTCGGTCGAGTCAAGTAGCAAGGAATATTTTGAAACGATAAACCCCTATACATCTAAAGCGTGGGCGGAAGTTGCGCGCTGTAACGCAGAAGATGCGAACACGGCAGTCGACGCCGCCTACAGGGCTTTTACGAGCGGCGATTGGCCGAAAATGACGGCCACTCAACGCGGCGCATTGCTGCATAAATTTGGTGACTTATTAGCTCAGCATGCAGATGAGCTCGCGGAATACGAAGTTCGCGATAACGGCAAACTGATCAGCGAAATGGGACCGCAGTGTCACTATATCCCGCAATGGTATTACTACTTCGGCGGGCTCGCCGACAAGATCGAAGGAACGGTAGTGCCGAGTGACAAACCCGACATCTTTAATTACACGCGTAACGAGGCGCTCGGTGTTGTGGTCGCCATTACGCCATGGAATTCCCCCCTCCTCCTCTTATCATTCAAACTTGCGGCAGCTCTCGCCGCAGGCAATACGGTAGTCATCAAACCGTCAGAATTCACTTCGACGTCTACCCTACGCTTCGTCGAGCTATTTGCCGAAGCGGGCTTCCCGCCTGGGGTGGTGAATGTCGTGACAGGTTTCGGCGCAGAAGTGGGCGCCGCCTTAGTTGAGCATCCCAAAGTCGCGAAAATTGCCTTCACTGGTGGATCGGGTAGCGGGGCCAAAGTTTATCAAGCTGCCGCAGCAGGGTTGAAACCATGCACCTTAGAACTCGGCGGTAAATCGCCGAATATCGTTTTTGATGACGCGAATCTAGACGATGCCGTGAAAGGCGCTATCTCGGGGATTTTTGCGGCCACCGGACAAACTTGTATCGCCGGCTCCCGCTTGCTCGTACAAAATGCCATCTACGAAGAATTCGTCAAGAAACTTGTCGACTTCGCCGCAACGGCGAGAATGGGCGACCCAATGCTTAAGGACACGCAAGTCGGGCCGGTCACGACACCACCACAATTCGAAAAAGTTCTCGAATATATTCAAGTCGCCAAAGACGACGGCGCAAAATTATTACTCGGTGGCGTAGCCGCAACCGGTCGACCAGAATGTGGCAGCAGCGAGTACTTTGTCGAGCCAACCATCTTTGGTGATGTCACCAACGACATGCGCATTGCACAAGAAGAAGTCTTTGGCCCGGTGTTATCGATTATCCGCTTCGACACCGAAGAAGAAGCCATTGCCATCGCCAACGATATCGCTTTCGGCCTCGCAGCCGGTGTATGGACCCAATCGATCAAACGCGCGATCAACGTCTCCAATGCCCTTAGGGCAGGCACCGTATGGGTGAACACTTACCGCGCGATTAGTTTCATGTCTCCGTTTGGAGGCTATAAACAAAGCGGACTCGGACGCGAAAATGGAATTCAAGCGATCCGAGACTACATGCAAATCAAGAGTGTTTGGATCTCCACTGCCAGCGACGTACCGAATCCCTTTGTTATGCGTTAACGGTGGTTGACTCAAATTTCGTGCACGGAAATTTCTTTCGAAGTGACACTCGCATTCTAAACGTAGATTAAAAATTACGGGAGTTCCGATGGGCGCATTAACAAATACTTTGGTTGTCAGCATTGAGCAAGCGGTTGCTGCGCCGTACTGCACGCGGTTGCTCGCTGAGGCCGGCGCAAGAATCATTAAGATCGAACGGCCGGGTGGCGATTTTGCGCGTCATTACGATGCGATCGTGAACGGCGAAAGCGCTTATTTTGTTTGGTTAAATAGCGGCAAAGAATCCTTACTTCTCGATGCCAAGGACGAAAACGACAAACAGCTGCTTGGATCTATTCTCGCAAAAGCCGATATCTTTATTCAAAACCTTCGCCCGGGCGCCGTTGAAGCACTTGGCTTTAGCTATGAATCACTCAAGAAAATAAATCCACGCATCATCATGTGTAGCATTTCGGGATACGGCACAGAAGGCAGCTACGCTGACAAAAAAGCCTACGATTTCCTTGTCCAAGGTGAATCCGGATTGTGTTCCATCACGGGCGCACCAGGCGAGCCAGCCCGGGTTGGTATTTCGGTTTGCGATATATCAACGGGCCTAACGGCGTATAGCGAAATACTTCGCGCCTTATTGGAGCGCAACCATAGCGGGGTCGGCGAGCATCTGGACATCTCCTTATTCGATGTGATGGCCGAATGGATGAGCGTCCCATTGGTGGTGTACAAAAACGGCGGCAAATTGTTATCCGGCACTGGCCTCGATCATTCGCAAATAGCCCCCTACGGCGTGCACCAAGCTGCTGATGGACCGTTCATAATTGCCGTGCAGCACGAGGGTGAATGGCGCAACTTATGCTCCGTGGTGCTCGGACGTAAAGAATTAGCCGATGATCCTAGATTTGCCAGCAACGTACTTCGCCTCGAGAACCGCATCGCGCTCACTGAAGAAATTGAGAATTTCACTCGTCAATACACGCGCGCAGACATCGCCGAGAAAATGGAAGCCGGTGGTATTGCCTACGGCAATCTGAATAATTGCCGCGACGTTTGGGATCACCCGGCCCTGAAAACGAAAGAAGTTGTCTCTGGCGGCAAAACCGCTGTATTCGTTCGTCGCGTTTGTGACAAGTCCTCAACGGCGCGCGCCATTCCGAGCTTGGGCGAGCATTCGGAAAAAATTCGCGCAGAATTTCTTGATCGATAAACTGAGCGAGTCCACGAGTCATCCTGGATCTCTCAGCACCTTAGAATCGATGCCGGCTTAAACCATTCAGCACGCAAGTCCATTTAGGAGATTAGAAATGCTACTAAGAACTCTCGCGCTTTGCCTAGTTACCAGCTTTTCCATGACGGTCGCGGCCGCCGAACAATGGTGGCCATCTAAGTGGGGCGAAAAAGATGAACTCGGTCAGTTCAATCAATTAGGACCCGATCTAACCTTAAAAGCGGCAGGACTCATTAAGACGGGCAAAACATATCGCTTAGGTATTGAAACGAATAGCGCGACACCTGCGCCAGCGCCGCGTACTTTCAATCTCACCGTGCTCATGCCGAATCAAGCACCAGGTCAGGCCCTGGGCGACAACAAATTCAACTACGCCGATGATTTGATGAGTGGTTGGATGGGCGTCGGATCGCAAATTGATGGTCTCGGTCATGCCGCTGTC
>JBLFWZ010000081.1:0-16229 GCA_047611905.1 Gammaproteobacteria bacterium
TCAGACTCGATTGGATATCCAATCGAGTCTGACCCCATTGCTTACCATTGCTTATCTAACCTCGTCGAATGTTTCAGATGAGCGAGGCCGTCGATCGGCACCCGGAACTTCGAGAAGATCCGACTCGAGATCTAGGAAAAAGGCACGCTTGTTAATGTTTAAGAGTGCCGATTGTTGAGTTTGCGTAGCGCGGAGTAAATGTTCGAGCGACCGAATTTACTGTCTTATCGTCCGTCGCCCGACTAGCGAGAAAGTCGAGTAAGGATTTATAGAGAGCTGAGCGTGCTGCTGCCTGCCCAACCGTCGGCCAATGTGGTCATCGCCAAGATATGTACCACCTCTTTCGAGATTAACCAGTTGTCCTCAACTAATTGGAAACCCCATTCGTAGGAACCCCAACCAAGTACGGAATCTCCTTCACGCTCCTGGGTCACGTGCCAATACATAAACGCCTCGGCACGCGAACCCGCGATCGTAAACTCCTCATTTGCGTAATACCGGCGCGGATTGTCGAATCGACTCCAGTAGTTTTCAAAGAAGGCCATCACGGCATCGCGACCCCGTTCATCAATATTCCAGTTCGGCACGGACAAACTGGCTTGCGGATGAAACAAGTCGCGTAAAATTTCTGGCCGTTTACTGTCAACGCCAACGGCGTAACGCGACAACACTTTGCGCAATGCATCCTTAGCTACCAAGACGTGAACATCCTGTTCAATGGCGGATAAACGTTCTTCTACACTAGCCATATCAGTTTCCTCGATGCCTATTCGATTTTAAGAGTAACGCAGATTGATGGAACCACACGTACCAGTTTGATCCAGGCAGCGCGTTCCAGATTCTTGAAATCACCTGTGGAATTCATTATTATTTAGATATATAGTATTATTTATCAATAGTTTAATAGTAAATATTAATGTTAATTCCAATACTAAAACCCAACATCATTTCCAGCCTACTCTGTGCTGCAATGCTCTGCTTCGTGTTGTCCGGTTGTGTTGGAACGATCATTGAAACCGCGACGGATGCGACCTTGGCGGTCGCTAAGGCACCGTTCAAAGTGGGCGGCGCGATCGTCGATATCGTTGATGGCGACGACGACTAGCTTGCCTGACACGAGCGCGTTTAAGCTGTGGCACGCTATAATTTCGAAGCCTAGCGGCCCTGATGTACCCTTAGCCAGCGAGATACACAGCCTGACGAATCAATAACCAGCGCGCTGACAATTCCCTAGCATTTGGAGAGACGGTCGTGAAAAAACAAATCCACCTGAACGCTTTTACCCAGTGCTCAATCTGCCACCATTCCAAAGGTCAGTGGAAAAACCCACGTGACGGTTCGTCGCTGGGCTACAAAGATGTTAATTATTGGGTCGACCTAGCGCAAACTCTCGAACGCGGAAACTTCGACGCACTGTTCCTTGCCGACGTGCATGGCACGTACAACGTATTCAATGGATCACGCGACGCGGCCGTGCGCCATACGGTACAGTTTCCTAGTAACGATCCAACCTTGGTTATCTCCGCCATGGCGTACGCCACCAAACGTTTGGGATTCGCGTGCACCTATTCGACGAGCTATTTCGCGCCATATCAAGCGGCGAAACTTTTCTCTACTTTGGATCATTTGACCAACGGACGCATCGCCTGGAATGTCGTAACTTCCTACTTACCGGACGCCAACGCAAACTTCGAAATCGGCGATCAGATGAGTCACGACGAACGCTACGAGCGTGCTGAAGAATATCTTGATGTCGTCTACAAACTTTGGGAACACTCGTGGGAAGAAGACGCAGCGGTGCGCGATATCGAAAATGACGTACACAATGATCCGACCAAGGTTCATGAGATAAATCACAAGGGCACGTGGTTTAACGTGCCAGGTCCGCACATGTGCGAGCCTTCGTTGCAGCGCACACCAGTACTCTTCCAAGCAGGCCAGTCCGGACGAGGGGTCGAGTTCGCGGCGCGTCATGCAGAAGCCGTGTTCGCGTTATGCGCCGACTTAAACCATTCCCGCGACAACGCAAAAAAGGTTCGCGCAGCTGTCGAAAAGCAAGGGCGCGCACCTGAGCACGTCAAAATATTCCCGGGTATTACGCCAATAGTTGCGGCCAGTGATACGGAAGCCGACGAGAAATTTGAGCAAATGAAGGAGTATGCGAGCCCCGAAGGTGCGCTCGCCCTGTTTAGTGGTTGGGTCGGCATAGATTTATCGACCATTACGTCCGACATGTTACTCAGTGACACAAAGACGGAGGCAATCCAGGGCTTGTTGTCTTACTTCGAAATCGTTGATCCAAATCGCGAATGGACCGTTGAAGCGATGGGCGAGCAAATCTCGATCGGCAGCGTCATGCCGAAATTTATCGGCTCACCGAGTACCATCGCCGATCAAATGGAGCACTGGATGGAAGAGTCCGACATCGATGGCTTTAATATCGCGCCGGCGGTTCAATCCAGCGGATTCGAAGAGTTTGTCGATTTGGTCGTGCCGGAGCTCCGTCGCCGTGGCCGGGTGCCTGAGACCTACCAATCCGCAACGCTGCGCGAACACTATTTCGGCGCCGGCCAGTCTCGCTTGCCAAGCGATCATGTCGCGCACCGGACGTTGCCTAGTTGGAAGCTAGCGTAGACGGCCAACCATGATTACGGCCGGGGTCTGCTTGGTTTTTCGCAACCACGACGTCTCACTTACGGACATGGCTATGGCGGTCGAGGAACGTGGTTTCGCCTCGTTGTTCGTTCCAGAAAACACCCACATGCCGATTACGCGTCGCCATGCCGCACCGCTAGAAGATGAGCGAATGCGCACGCTCGGCGGCTTGTTTGACCCATTTATTACCTTAAGCGCGTGCGCCGCGGTGACTAGCCACATCAGTCTGGGACTAAGTGTGTGCTTACTAACGCATCGCGACCCCATTGCGACCGCGAAAACTGTGAGCTCGCTAGACGCCATCTCCAACGGGCGTTTGATCCTAGGCGTTGCCGGCGGGTTTGTTGCCGAAGCAATGGAAAATCATGGTTCGGCGTTTAAACAGCGCTGGCCGATCGTACGCGAGGCGACGATGGTAATGCGTGCGATTTGGAATCAAGACGAAGCCGAATTTCACGGCGAGCACTTCGACTTCGCGCCGATCGTGACTCACGCGAAACCTTTTCGCGACGGCGGCCCGCCGATCTGGATCGGATCAAACTCCGGCTCAGTGCCAGGGCGAGTTGCCGATTACGCCGACGGCTGGATCGTGTTCGATGGACGCTACAAAGGCGACGCGATTGCTGATCTAAAAGATGCATGCGTCGAACGTCAACGCGACTTTAGTGAACTGACCGTCTCCCTGATGGACCCACCACAAAGTTATGCTGGGCTCGCCGAACGTTGCGCAGCAGGCTACGAGAAATTTGTATTTATGTTGGCCGTTGAAGACGCTAAATCGTGTCTGGAAACGCTCGACGAATTATCTGGCCTGGTCGAGAAAATCCAAACAGAATTAGTCTAAGTTCCCGTCACTACGTAGGAGTCAGTAATAATGTGCAGAAACATCAAAACACTATTCAACAACGAGCCACCCGCAACGGAAACAGAAATCCGAGCATCCGCCCATCAGTTCGTAGGTAAAGTCGGCGGCACGACGAAACCATCCAAAATTAACGAAGCGGCGTTCGAGCACGCCGTCGATGAAATCTCAGACATTGTGAGAGACCTACTTAGCGGACTAGTGACTAACGCCGCAGCGAAAGATCGGGCAGAACAAACCGCGAAGGCTCGTGCACGCGCGGCGCGGAGATCCGCATAGTCAACTGCCGCTTGCTAATCTGCTAGTGAACACCTATTGAATTCTGGAACGAACGGCAAAACCAACAGCTGGTATCGTAGATTGCTCCCTGATCGAGCCGCCTCTTAGGCGTGATTGTCGATAAAGAAAGTTGCTATCAACGCTCCTGCAATGCTTCGTCTGTATAACGCAATAATGGCGCCAACAGAAATTCAATTAGGCGACGCTTACCGATGCTCACTTCCACCGTCACCGCCATACCGGGCGACAATTTAACGAGTCGGTTGTTTACCCATAGTGCACTCGTTGCCATTTCTAGTTGCGCCAGATAAACCAAGCCCAAGGTTTCATTCGGAATTGCGTCGTTTGAGATACTGAGAATCTTCGCATCGATAACTCCGTACTTGGTGAACGGAAACGTCTCGACCTTAATTTCTGCGAACTGATCGTTGTGTAGAAACCCGATGTCCTTGTTAGGAATCCACGCTTCGACTTTGAGCGAATCCGAGTCTGGTACGATAATCATTAGCTTTTCCCCGGCACCAACAACTGCACCGAGCGTGTTTACAATGAGCTGTTGAACCGTTCCCGATACCGGTGCTGTAAGCTGTCGTTCGGTAACTCGCGTTTGTGCTTTCAGGATCTCTTGAACGAAAGATTGCAATTGGGTATCTAGCGCGGAGATTTCGGACAACCAAGTCGACTTCGTCTGTTCTTGGAGCGCGCTACGGCGTTGAACTAGGCTCGCGTCGCCAGCGTCAAAGACGTTCAATTGCGCGCGGTACACTTCGCGGTCCTTCTCTTTGGTGACTTTCGCTTCTTGAAGTTCCAGCCATTCGGCGCGCGGCGCGAGCGATCTATTTTCGAGTTCCTTAATAGATGCTGTCCGCTCCGCTAGCAGCGGGATGGTGGCGTCGAGTTGTTCTATGCGCCGAATGACAGTGATCTTCTCCGCTCGATTTCCGTTCATCTGTTCTTCGATGGTTGCGACGGAAGAGTAGTATTCGGCAAGTGTGCTGACAATCAATGCATTTGATGAACTCGTAACAACAGATGAATTTATCTCCGAGTCGGATTTCCGTTGGAAGAAATCCTGCGGGGTTTTGTATTGGTCTAATGCGTGCAATTGGAGGGCAATTCGCTTTCGTTCTCGTTGTGCTGCGCTGCTCTCGTGGCGTAATCGTGTGAGGTCGGCGACAACTTTGGTATCTTGCAATTCGACGAGGATCGAACCGGACTCCACGTGATCGCCTTCGCGCACATGGATGGCCTTGACGATACCAGCTTCGAGGGCTTGCACGGTTTTGACCTTACCTGATGGAATGATCTTGCCTTGCGCAACGCTTACGATATCTACCTCGCCGAAACACGCCCAGGCGATTCCTATGGTAAAAAAACACATAATCGACCACATAATGTAGCGGCTTGCGGGTAGAGGCGGTGTCCGTTCGAGTTCGAGCGCGGCAGGGAGAAATTCCAAGCTATCCGATTTCAGCTTCATCGCGCTATCCTGGCGCCGTTGATAGTTGGTGCTGATGTAAACGCGCGTAGTAGCCGCCACGTTCAACTAACTCTTTGTGCACACCTGTCTCCACGACCCGACCGTTGTCGATCACGATAATTCGGTCGGCATTGCGAACACTCGACAAACGGTGCGTGATGATAAAAACAGTTCGCCCTTTACAGATGTAGCGCATGTTCTGTTGAATAATGGCTTCGGATTCGTAATCGAGGGCGCTGGTTGCCTCATCGAATATTAAGATCTTCGGATCGGTAACCAAAGCTCTAGCGATCGCAATGCGTTGACGTTGGCCCCCGGAGAAATTTGATCCGTGTTCTCCAACCATCGTGTCGTAAGCTTCGGCGAGCTCTAGAATGAATTCATGCGCCCCGGCCATTTTTGCGGCATGCACGACTCGTTGCATTGACATAGCCGGATCGGATATTGCGATGTTTTCCCGCACGTTACGATTAAAAAGAACATTTTCTTGGAGTACGACGCCGATGCTGCGACGGAGCCACGCGGTATCGACCATCGATAAATCGACACCGTCGACCAGGATCCGTCCAGACTCAGGAACGTAGAGTCTTTGTACAAGTTTCGTTAACGTGCTCTTACCCGATCCCGAACGCCCTACGATGCCAATCACCTCGCCGGCTCGGATGTCCAACGAGATGTCTTTCAGAACTTCGGGGGCATTCGTTTGGTAGCGGAAACTAACGTGATCGAACGTCACTCGGCCTTCGAGATCTGGCAACGATCCGCGGCTTGCGCTATGCGCCGGTTCCGTTTGCGCGTTGAGAATATCGCCGAGACGTTGAACGGAGATACCGGCCTGCTGGAAATCTTGCCAAAGTTGAACTAACCGTAGGATAGGGCCCGAGATTCGCGCTGCGATCATATTAAACGCAACGAGTTGCCCGACTGACAGCTCGCCGTTGATCACCAGCCGCGCACCAAGCCACAAAATACCTAATACCATGAGCTTGTTAATTAACGACGCCGCTTGGTTGGCGATGTTCGATAACGTTGTGGCCTTAAAACTCGCTGCCACGTAGGCCGCCAAACGTTCTTCCCAGCGTCGTTGGGTAGAAGGTTCCAGCGCCGAAGCTTTTACCGTTTCGATGCCGGTTACTATTTCAACGAGGTAGGCTTGATTGTCCGCGCCGCGATTGAATTTCTCATGCAAGCGCGCCCGCAAGATGGGGGTGATGCCCATTGCGAGAAGAAAATACAAAGGCAACGTAGCGGCGACGATCGCAGTTAGCGCCGGACTGTATAAATAAAGCACACCAAAAAAGATCACGGTAAATAGAAGATCGACGACTAAGGTTATCGACGAGCCGGTAATAAAGCTTCGTATCGTCTCAAGTTCGCGCACTCGAGCGACCGTATCCCCCACGCGGCGAGTCGCGAAATAGGCGACCGGTAGATGTAGTAGATGTTTGAAGAGATCGGTACCGAGCGCCACATCGATGCGATTGCTTGTGTGGGCGAAGACGTAGGTGCGCAAACCGGCGAGTGCAACCTCGAATAGCGATAGAACCAACAAACCGACGGCGAGCACGTCTAAGGTCGTGAGCCCGCGATGGACGAGCACTTTATCAACGACGACTTGAAAGAATAAGGGTGTTACCAAAGCGAAGAGCTGCAAGAAGAACGATGCGATCAGCACATCACTTAGATATTTCTTATATTTGACGATGAACGGGATGAACCAGGAAAAATCGAATTGACGAAACGCACCAACCAAAGTCGCTCGCCGGGTGGCCAGGATTATCTCGCCGGTCCATTGCCCTTCAAACTCGACCCGCGATAACGTCGCCGGCTGTACGACGTTTGGATGTTTGGTCAGTATTTCGTCGTCTTTGACGCCGCCGATAAGTATGAACACGGAACCGTCGAGCTTAGCAATGCACGGAAAATGGATCGCAACGAGGTCCGGCCATGCGCACTCGACGGCGCGCGACTTCAAGCCTAAGAACTTCGCCGCACGGAGTATTTCGCGGGTATCGAATGGTCGTTCGGTAGCGCCAAATTCGTGTTGTAGCTGCTTCGGATCGGCTGCTAAGTTGTGTAATCGAGCTAGCAAGCTCAAACACAGCAAACCGCTGTCCGCTTCTTCATCGAGCGCTTTGGTATCCATACCTGCTCCGCTCATGCGTTATTTGAGCCCCTAGTTACGGACTACTGGTCCTGCGCGTCAAATTTTTCGCGACATTAGATCTCGCAACGGCCGCCCGAGATAGACGTCACTGTAACTGCAGTGGCTCGCTTCTGCGGTCAAAAATTACGTCATTGCGCCGGCCGCGACCCGGCGCAATTCGGGCCTAATAAGGAGTTATTCCTGTAATTGATCGCGACCAATCGCCGTTCAAGGGGCCAATGCTGCCCGTTTCAGCAACCTGCTTTAGCAACTACTCTTCGACTGGCCAAACCGCATCGAGACTCCGGAATCCGCCCACTGCCACCGGCCACCCGGCGTAATGGGCGATGTGCGTGATCATTTCCTCCATTTTCTCGCGCGGTATGCCCAAATTTTTCGCACCGGTGAAATGCACTTTTTGCTCAGGTTCACGCGCTAAAGCGGTTAGAACCGCGCACGTGATGAGCGAGCGCTCTTGTAGAGCCAGCGCTTCGCCCTGCCATACGTCGCCAAATAAATGCTCCAAGGTGTATTCACCGAATCGATCCGGAAACGGAAGTTTCCCAGGTTTCCTGCCAAACAGTTTCTCCATAACCTCGGCGCCTTTAGCGGCTTGTTCCTTACTCATACGGTGTTCTCCTGAATTTCGAATTAATCGGTGAATGGCGACTTCGCCATGCATTACAGCGTTGCGTGGCTAGTATATTGCCATTTTCACCGGTTTCCGCAGCTGACTCGCGCGGTTTACGGTCTCCAATAGCGTTACGGACCGACGACTTATGAGAGATTTCCCACACTTTTCGGGATCGAACCCCCATGAGGTGCTCCATTGTCTAGGTAATTTGAATAGACTGTGCGCTAAGAGCCGGCAATGCAGACCGCTCAGGCAGTAATTAACAAAACATGGATGAACTAAAAAAGACAAAGTTGTCGGCCACGGCCAGGGCAGCTGCGCGCGCGCATCCCACCTTGAAGAATGCACTGGTAGTGCTCAGTCTTTTAACTAGTTTCATCGCGGCTCCTAGTTGGGCAGCCTTTGTGACGACCCAAGAAGCCAAGCTTGAATCAGAGATATTTGGCACGACGAATTTTGGATTCCAAATCGATCTGAGATTTAATCCGGTCACAGAGTTGGTAGTAGACGCAGACCTTCTCGATATTAACGATGGCGATTTCAACGCGTTAGACGCCTTATTTAGCGGTGCACGTAATACGATAGAGCTGTTTTTCGTTGATGCCGTTTCGTATTGCGGAGTCGCCGGCAATTTCGTTGGTTGCGCTGATGCGCCTGGGAATACCGTTATCGTCAATTCATCGGCGGCCGCAAACGGAAGCTGGGGTCACGTTCTACTAGCCCACGAAATCGGGCACAATTTGCTCGGCGTCACCCACGAAACCGGCAACAACGTCATGAATGGAAACGTTGGTAGCGCAGCGCACGTAGATTTCACCGACACCCAAGTCACGGCTATTTTGGACTCGAATTTAGTTCGTGAACAGGGATCCAACCGTTTCATCGTCATCGACCCAATCTTGGTAACCACCGCCGCTGCCGTCGTCCCTATCCCAGGGGCCTTAGTATTGATCCTCAGTGCCATCGGATCGCTTAGGTTGTTCAGCGGCCGCGCTCGCCAGAACGCGACACCGGCCTAAGGCCCGATTCGCGTGGTGGCCAGTTGTTCAACTGGCCGTAACCGCCGCCGCCAGGGGATTCGATCACTACGGCGTCACCGGCGGCGAGATCACAACTTGACGTTGCACCGAGCGTCTCCCACAGCCCGTCACTGCGTTCTACCCAATTGTGTCCGACTGCTGCCGGCTCGCCGCCATCCATGCCGTAAGGCGGAACCCTGCGATGACCTGAGATAATAGACACGCTCATGGGCTCGAGAAAGCGGATGACCCGTCGAACACCGTCGCCGCCCTGAAATAAACCCTGGCCTGCGCTACCGCGTCGGATCTCAAATTTTTCTAAACGTACAGGAAAGCGCCATTCGAGGACTTCTGGATCGGTTAGGCGCGAATTCGTCATGTGTGTCTGCACGGCGTCTGTTCCATTAAAATTCGGCCCGGCGCCTGATCCACCGCAGATCGTTTCGTAGTACTGATAAGTCTCGTTGCCAAACGTTAAGTTATTCATGGTTCCTTGTGCGGCGGCCATCACCCCGAAAGCCCCATAGAGACAATCGGTAATGCACTGCGACGTTTCAACATTTCCAGCAACCACCGCAGCTGGCGGCCTTGGATTGAGCATGGATCCTTCTGGCACGATTAATTGAATAGGCTTCAAGCAACCGTCGTTCAGCGGGATATCATCGTCGATGAGGGTGCGCAGAACATAAAGCACGGCGGCGCGGCAAACGGCCGCCGGAGCATTGAAATTCGTTGTGGTTTGCACGGAGCTTGCTGAAAAATCAATTACTGCGGAACGCGCTTCGCGATCGATCGTGATGTTCACAGCAACCTCGTGACCATCATCCATTTCATATCGGAACTGTCCCGCTTGAAGGTTCACCAGCATCCGTCGCACTGATTCTTCGGCGTTGTCTTGAACGTGCTGCATGTACGCGCACACGACTTCGAGTCCGTAGAAGTCGAGCATTTTTGTGAGCTCTACGAGGCCTTTGTTGTTCGCGGCGATCTGCGCTTTAAGATCGGCAATATTCTGCTGTGGGTTACGTGATGGGAATGGGCCGCTGTTGAGCAACCGGAGAATCTCGACTTCGCGTAAGCGTCCTTGTTCAACCAACAAAAAATTGTCGATTAAAATCCCTTCTTGCTCAATCGAATGGCTGTGTGGCGGCATAGAACCGGGTGTGATGCCACCGATGTCCGCGTGATGTCCTCGTGAGGCGACATAAAATAACAGACGTGGAGGCTCTTCTGAATTCTCGCGCACAGCAAACACGGGTGTGATAACCGTGATATCGGGTAAATGCGTACCGCCATGGTAGGGATCGTTTAGCACATAGACATCGCCCGGTTTTTGCGTGTCACCGCGCACCTCAATTATATGAGCGACACTTTCACCCATTGAACCGAGATGCACGGGTATGTGCGGCGCGTTGGCGATAAGGTTTCCGCCACTATCAAAAATCGCACATGAAAAATCCAAACGTTCTTTTATGTTGACCGAATACGCGGTGTTTTGTAATGCCGCACCCATTTGCTCGGCAATTGACATAAACAAATTATTAAATACTTCGAGCTGGATTGGATCCGCATGCGTACCAAGTTTTCGTTCGCGCGCGAGTTGAACGACCCGCGTTAAAATGAGCGAGCGATCGCATGTGACGTCGCAGCTCCAGCCGCACTCAATCACGACTGTCCCAGTCGACTCAACTATGATCGCCGGTCCAGCAATACGGCTGCCCGAAAGCAAATCCTCGCGGCGATACACTGAATAAAGCGTAGACATGCCGGCGCTGAATACAGTGCGTTGCTCTAGGGCGTGTGGGATACGCAAATCGGATGAGGACGTACCCTCATTAACTTCATCGACCTCGATCACATCAGACCCACCGACAGACTCGACCGCACCGGCTTCGATAATAAGATCGGTATCCGGCATGAGGAATCCGAATTGCGCCTGATAAGCCGATTCGAATGTCTGGCGGATATCGGAATCGTGTGTCCAATCGATCATCAAGGCGGTATCGGAACCGCTATACCGAATGTAGTAACGACGAGTCGTCTCAATAAAGTCCGCATGCACACCTTGCTGAAGCAATTCCTCGACAGCCTCAAGCTCGAGTTCGTCAACAATGGCATCCACCGTTGGCAAAATGCGATCGTCTAGTACGACTTCAATTGCGCGCTCGCGAATGGCTCTAATGTCGGCCAGGCCCATCCCATAAGCTGACAACACCCCAGCGAATGGGTGGAGTAAAATCTTGGTCATGCCGAGCGCGTCCGCCACTAAACACGCGTGTTGCCCGCCCGCGCCGCCGAAACAACTTAAGGTATAAGCCGTCACATCGTAGCCGCGCTGCACCGAAATCTCCTTGATCGCGTTTGCCATGTTCTGCACGGCAATGTGCAAATACCCTTCGGCGATTTGCTCGGGCGATTGCCTAGATCCTGTCGCTGAATTAACTTCCGACGCCAATGCATTAAATTTGGTACGCACGACCTCGTCGTCTAGTACTTGATCGGAATTCGAACCGAAGCTTGCGGGAAAATAAGCCGGTATGATTTTCCCCAGCATGACATTGCAATCAGAGACCGTCAGCGGACCGCCGCGCCGATAACAAGCAGGTCCTGGATCTGCACCGGCAGAATCCGGGCCGACTCGTAAACGCAAGCCGTCGAAATGCAAAACCGATCCGCCCCCGGCTGCGACCGTGTTAATTCGCAAAATCGGTACGCGGACCCTAACCCCGGCAATTTTCGTATCAAAAGCGCGCTCGTAGACGCCAGCGTAGTGCGATACATCTGTCGATGTACCGCCCATATCAAAAGCAATTATTCTATCTATACCGATCTTTTGACTAGTTTTTACGGCGCCAACGATGCCGCCTGCCGGGCCAGACAAAATACTGTCTTTGCCTTGAAATAATTTCGCCTCGGTTAGGCCACCGTTGGATTGCATGAACATCAATCGAACACCACCGAGTTCGGCCGCGACTGAATCGACGTAGCGTCGCAAAATCGGTGTTAGGTAAGCGTCGACAACCGTAGTGTCTCCGCGACTGACAAACTTCATTAACGGGCTCACAACATGTGACACGGAAATCTGCGGGAAACCAATGCGAGTCGCGATCGCGGCTGCTGTCGCCTCATGTCGGTGAAAGCGATACGCATGCATGAACACGATCGCGATGGAGCGGAAACCTTTATCGAATGCGGCTTGAAGAACAGCTTCTGTCTGCCTAACGTCTAATTCGCGCAACACCTCGCCGTCGGCCGCGATCCGTTCGTCGATCTCTTCGACCTGTTCGTATAGCAGGTCCGGCAATACGATATGTCTTGCGAACAAATCTGGTCGATTTTGATATCCGATGCGCAACGCATCCCGAAAACCTCGCGTAGTGAGCAGCAGCGTGCGTTCGCCGGTTCGTTCGAGCAAGGCGTTCGTCGCAACTGTCGTGCCCATTTTCACCACGTCGATGAGATGGGCCGGAATTGGTGAACAACCGTCTACTTCCAGAAGATCGCGGATCCCAGCAATTGCCGCGTCTTTATAGCGGCGTTTGTTCTCGGATAACAATTTGTGCGTGACGAGCGATCCATCCGGGCGGCGCGCGACGATGTCAGTGAATGTACCACCGCGATCAATCCAAAATTGCCAGCCACCTTTTGTCACCGACACATCCTAACAAGGTTTCTTGTGCTTAGGGATTTGGGCGAGCGGATTTAGATTTGAAATATTTGGACGGGCGTTAACGCAGGCGTAGTAGCGGCCAACTTAAGCAACGCCGAATGGGCATGGACCAGTGCGCTCAATTGCATGGCCGTTAGACACAAAAAAGGCCGACCAGAGATGGTCAGCCTTTTTAAGGTGCAGTGCTAACGCTGGGCTACCCTACGTTAGCTGCAACCATTAATCGCCCGTGATTGGGCTCAAAATAGTTTCGACTGCGCCAACGCCAATTTTCGCAGCACCTGTAACCGCTTGGCCGGCCGCTTTCGCGGTGCCTTTAACGGTGCCGGTGACTGTACCAACAACTGGGCCGTGATCTTGTACGTCTTCGGAAATTCCCTCGACGATCTTGCCCGGAGATGTCACGGCGTCAACCGCACCTTCGCCAACCCGATCGAGTTTCGTCGCGTCTTCGGCACCCGCGTGCAATGGCAACAGTCCGAATAGTCCGGTTGCAACTACCGCAATTAAAATCTTCTTCATGATTCCTCTCTCCTCTTACGTTATGAAAATCTGCCGCTAAGCAAAATGCGATCCTACACAAGTTCACCGGGCACACAATAGCCAGTGCCTAGGACGAACTTTGTTTGTGACCACAGTTGCTTTCGCCGTATTACAAGAGCGGCTAACGAGCCGTTTATCTTTAGTAATTCCATGGAATTATCCATGTCAGATTCGCGATCTTACCGATGCCATTATAAACGCCGGCTGAACGTGCTGGGTTTGACCAGCACGCAAACGGGAGGCACTTAAGAGCGCACCATAAATTGATGGCGAATCGCCTAAGTCGAACAATGGATCGAGAATCGGCACTAAATTTCGCCTATTTTGCGTCGCTAACGGTCGAGCAAGCCTCACAAGCCTGTTCGTCGGCCACACAAGCGGCTACTCTGCGGAGTCGAATTAACCTATCAACAAGGAGTATGCCCGTGGACCTAGGTGTGATGATCTTCCCGACCGACAAATCCATCCAACCCGTACAACTTGCCAAAGAGGTCGAAGCCCGTGGTTTCGAATCACTTTGGTTTCCGGAACACAGCCACATTCCAACCAGCCGCAAGACCCCATGGGGCGGCAATAAAGGCGCGCCGCCGCTACCGGAAATGTACTGGCGCTCCCACGACCAATTCGTCGCACTGGCGGCCTGCGCCGCAGTCACCGAAAAGATCCGCCTTGGTACCGGGATCACTTTGGTTGCCCAGCGCGATCCAATCTGGTTGGCCAAAGAAACCGCCAGTCTCGACATGATTTCCAACGGTCGCTTTGAATTAGGCATTGGTTACGGCTGGTGTGTCGAAGAAATGGCTAATCACGGCCTGGACTACTCGAAACGTCGCGAAATTTTGCGCGAGCACATCTTGCTATGCCGTGAGCTCTGGACGAAAGAAGCTGCGAGCTATTCTGGCAAACATATCCAGTTTGAAGAAAGCTGGGCGTGGCCGAAACCCGTGCAAAAGCAACTTCCGGTTGTTATGGGCGGCGCTGCAGGTCCTAAAACCGCTGCGCATATCGCCGAATTCTGCGACGGTTGGATGCCGATTGGCGGCGCCTACGATCTCGACGGTGGCTGGGCCGAAATAACCAAGGCGTGCGAGAAGATTGGTCGCGACCCTAAAACGATCGACATTGGCATGTTCTACGCAATGGGATTCGATGCGGAGCAGATTAAAGCGCACTCCGATAAAGGAGCGATTCGTGGGATATTGCCGCTGCCATCTGAGGGCGCGGATGTGATTCTACCGTTACTCGACGAGTACGCGAAAAATATTAAGTAAAAAGATTCGGGGTCGGCCGCAACGGCCGACCCCAATTTGCTGGTCCTCGCGAGGCCTGCTACTCGCCCGCCACGATAATTTTGCCAATCTGCTGATTGCCCGCCATATGGCGATACGCGTCTGCCACTTCGGCTAAGGGAAATACCTTGTCGATCACCGGACTGTAAGTGCCATCGGCAAACCCGGCGGTTAAATTTGCCATCGCCCGTGCCGTGCGATCAGGGTGTTGAAACAAATTAAACACGAGATGAAACCCGCAAATTCTGAGGCCCTTACCAATCGCCGGAAACAACGGGAAAGACGTCTCAGCCATCGATAAGGCACCATACTCCACGATCGTCGCTTCAATAGCCGCTGCGCTGCTGAGCGTCTCCAAGAAAGGACCGGCGACGGGATCGAAGGCGATATCAAATCCGCGACCGTTAGTTATTTCCATCACTCGTGTGGGAAAATCTTCCGTACCGGTCGCAATTAAGTGATCGGCCCCGGCAGCCATGATGGCCTCCTTCTTCGAGCTACCCCGAGACGTGGCGATGACAGTGGCACCGTGCGCTTTAGCAATTTGAATTGCCGGCAAGCCGACTCCTGAACTCGCCGCCGAAATCACGACAACCTGTTCTGCCCCTTGCTTTAGCCCGCCCACTTCGACGAGCCCGCCGAATGCCGTCGGGTAGGCCATCCAAATCGCAGCGGCTTGTTCAAAACTCATGTTCGCTGGTTTCGGAGCCAATGCCGCAACCGGCACCAACGCGACTTCCCCAATAACACCGTATTGGTCCGGTGACATATTTGGCGTGATCGAGACTTCGTCGCCGGGTGCGTGATCTTTGACGTCCGGGCCGACAGCTAAGATCACTCCCGAACCCTCGACGCCAATACGCGATGGCGGTTTAGGTTGAACTAAATACTGCCCAGCGAGGTACAGGTATTCGGCCCGATTTAGACCGGCTGCCCGGACATCGACCAAAACTTCACCGGCTCCAGGGAGCGGCGGATCTTCGTCGATGATGCGTAGCTTTTCGGGTCCGCCGGTTTCGTCAAAACGTACAATTCTTGCCATATCACTTTTATCCAGTTATGCGACTAAAATAATTATTTTTACTGTGTCTTCGATACCATCACTACCGTACGAAATCCGAGTGTCCCGCTAGAGCGATGTGGGCATCTCGTTCGCCGTGCTAGCTTGTTGATAAGCGTCGCGCTTCACAAGGCCGTCGTAGTACGCAGCAACCCGCATCGGCAACTTCATCTTAAGTAGCCTGGCCCAAACTAGGCACGACCCCAGATGAATATCAGCTTCAGAGAATTTGCCACCCACCACGTAGCTGCGGCCATCGACGAGTAGTTCGTTGAGGACACCTAGCTGCCGATCAACATATGCGTAAGAAGACGAGATTGCTTCCGGCGCCTCACCGTAAATTCCCGGCAATCCTTCGTGCCTGCGAATGACGTAGAGCGCCGTCGCATCGATCTCCATAAGCGCAAAGAAACTCCAACGACTAATCTGCGCGTTTTGCTCGACACTCCATATCTCATCGCTATAGGTTTCCATGAGGAAACGTGTAATCGCGCCGCTCTCGGTTAGCGTTAAGGAATCATGTTGGATAGCCGGGATTTTCTTGCCGGGGCTCACGGCCAGAAATTCTTTACGGTCCATCGCCGCAGTGCGG
>JBLFWZ010000082.1:0-16070 GCA_047611905.1 Gammaproteobacteria bacterium
CGATGATGTAACTACTGAAGGTCAGCTGAACGCTAGCCTGCTCTGTATCGAAGAATCCTTGCCATTCGGGCATTGAAGGCAAGCAAATGGTCATTGCGACAAGGCCGAAGCCGATTGCGCACAGTAAGTTGATGAGCAGAAATCGGCTCGGGCTATTGGGCTCTGGCTTATCGGATGGTGTATCTGTGGGCACGGTGACGTCGTTCGGGTAGTTTGGTTGGGTGGCGCTATGTTACTCGATACGGGTCTTAGGTGGATGAACCATGTGCCGGTCTTTCGAATATACTGCTAACCGAATGACAACCGCTAACAGAGGCTCATCATGACAGCTGATCAACACACAGAAATCGAAGCAATTAAGCAATTAAAATCGCGTTACTTTCGACTCATGGACACCCAGAAATTTGACGATTGGCATACGTGTTTTACCGACGATGTGACGGCAATTTATGAAGGCGCGCCGCGGGCTGCCGATAATTTAGAAACCGACGTAAAGATCGCCGGTTGCGCCAATCTGGTTGCTGGCGTGCGTGCTCTGATGACCGGGGCACAATCGATTCATCAAGGTTACATGCCCGAAATTAAGCTAATCAGTGCGACGACGGCGAGCGGAATTTGGTCGATGTACGACCAAGTCAGATTGCCAACGTGCATCTTTGAGGGTTGGGGTCACTACCACGAGGAATATGTAAAACAAGACGGGCTTTGGAAAATCAAATCGATTCACCTAACGCGGCTACACACTAAAGAAGACTGGGTTTAGTTGATTTTGTTTAATGGCCTTAGGTGAGAGCGTAATCGCGCCCGGTTTGGAAACCGAGTGCGGTTTTACACCTCGATTCGAACGGCCATTCTTGTCATCCGACAATACGCGGCGCAAACGATAGTCTGGGCCTTATAACGTCGGCGTCCAATTGTAAATTTGAGCGACACTGCCGCCCATTAGCAACGCGCGCTCTGCCTCAGACAATTCGGCAGTTACCCGGAATGCGTCTACCCCTTGCTCATAAGAGAGTAGTCCCACGGCACGTGTCCAATCTGTGCCCCACATACAGCGCGCTAATCCAAAGGCATCGAATATCCGGCGCAACGGCGCCCATAAGTCGTTATACGGAAAAGGCTCATGCGATAGCGTGCAAGCACCGGAAATTTTGATGCTGACGTTGTCATGATCGGCCAATGCAATCACCTTGTCTAAGTCCGCAAAAGGCTCGTCCGGAGCCGGTGGTTCAAACGGTTGTCGTAGTCCTAAATGATCTAGGACCATGCGCGTGTTCGGGTTTCGTTTTGCGAGCTCGCCAAATAATGCGAGTTGCCCCCAACACATGACATTGATCGGTAATCCGTGTTTGGCCCCAGCGGCGAGTACGCGATTGAGACCTGGGTCTTCAGGCCGCGAGGCAGGTCCGTCCATAAGCAAAATCCGTGCGCCAACAACACCAGGAGTGCGTTGCCACTCCCCGATCTCTTCTTCGACCGATTCACTTTGGTGGTCGAACGGTTTAATGAGCCCAAAGCGGCCTGGGTGTTGTCGGTAGACGTCTAACGCATAGCTCGCGTCGTATCGATACATAGTCCAGGGCGAGACTAGTAACGCCCCGTGGACGCCGACTCGATCCATTGCGGCAACCATGTCGTTGCCGGTGACTTCTGCGGGTCCGTGTAAGGTTCCGACCCAAGGCCGCTCGACGCTGTTTTTCGCGTAGGCGTGAACCTGCGAATCAATGATCAATGTTGGGGAATTCATTGGCTGATGGTGCCTCGACGATCCGAGCTTGGCAAGTTGCTTGGGCAACAGCTCAATATAGCCAACCGTAGCTAACCGCTCGATCGTGTGGTAAAAGTAGGCGTTAACCGCCCGATCCTTATTGGTGAACACGGTGACGCGCCGCAATGTTTTTCGAAGAACTAGGCGTCCTACTGGATCTGTGCCGGCGAGCAATGTGCAAGGTCTGCGCACCGAAGTTTGGTTGTTGAATGTGGAGTGCCAGGATTAAAAATAATGACGCGATATACGATGCGCAACGGCGAGGCATGGTCTTGCGCCGAAACGCGACTTGTTATGCATCGGTCGGCCAAGATGGTCTCGATAATCGAATTGTAGATTGCTAATGCCTAGAACCCCTGCGGGCGAAACCCGCGCCAAGATCCATGAATTTGTTTGCCGCTGCATATTGCTTGGCGCACCGCCGTCAGTGCGCGAGATTCAAGAGGAATTTGGCTTCAAATCGACTGCAACGGTGCGCGAGCATCTAGAGGCGCTGGTTGATAGCGGTGAGTTAGAGCAGCTACCAGGTAAGGATCGTGGCTATCGTATTCCGGGCGCGTTTGTGCCGGCGTTAGTCCCCATTTTAGGAAGAGTCCATGCGGGAAACCTATCTGAGGCAATTCAAGATGCCGACGGTTATGTACCGTTGGATCCGAACAAAGCCACTACAAGTTTTGCGTTGACGGTGGCAGGCGAGAGCATGTCGGGTGTCGAAATTCATGACGGCGACGTGGTATTAGTCGATCGGGCGGCCGCCATCAGAAATGGCGACGTAGTCGTTGCGATGCTCGGAGATGAGGCGACGATTAAAACGTTCGACAAGATTGGCGACCGAATCATTCTAAAAGCCCAAAACCCTAACTATCAGAACATTGAGCCCGCCGCTGACGGACCTGAGTTCAAGATCCTCGGCAGAGTCTATGAGGTACGCCGGCAGTTATGATTATGGATCCGTTTGCAAAACTCAATTCGGCGCAGCGACAAGCCGCTACGTTCGGCGCTGCCGGACGAGATGGCGGGTGGCACAGCCCACCGTTGCTAATTATTGCTGGTGCGGGGACCGGTAAGACCACCACACTGGCTCACCGAGTCGCCCACCTATGCCTAAACAATGTGTCTCCTGACGAGATCCTGCTGTTAACTTTTACGCGGCTTGCTGCGCGGGAAATGGTCCAGCGTTCCCAGCAAATGGTAGCCGCCGCACTTCAGCATAATAATTCCGGATCGCGTGCGGGTATACCAACAAAAATCGATTGGGTCGGAACATTCCATGCAGTGGGTGCGCGACTCATCCGCCAGTATCACGAGACCTTGGGTCTGGAGGAATCGTTTAGCGTGCTGGATCGGGGCGACTCTGCTGGCATTATGGACTTTGAACGGCAGGAATTAGGCTTCCATAAAAGCAAAGTTCGATTTCCGCAAAAAGCCACCTGTCTAGATATCTATTCGCGTACCGTTAACGCCCAATGCACACTCGAGGTGACGTTAAACGAATCGTTTCCGCATTTTGCCGACTGGCACGACGAACTTAAAACGCTATTCGCCGCCTACGTGGAGCGGAAGCTAAAGCAGCAGACTCTAGACTACGATGACTTGCTGCTGTACTGGTTTTATCTTGTTGAAGATTCACGGATTGCGGCGGATATTGGTCGGCGCTTTGAACATATCCTCGTCGACGAATATCAAGACACTAATCGCCTTCAAGCTGAAGTAATTCGCCGCATCCGCCCAGATGGCTTGGGCTTAACGGTAGTCGGCGACGACGCGCAATCGATCTATAGTTTTCGCGCGGCAGATGTAGAGAATATTCTTGATTTTCCAGATCAATTCCCGGGCGCAGAAGTGATCACCTTGGATGACAATTATCGCTCTACCCAAGAAATTCTTGATAGCGCCAATACGCTAATGTCCGAGGCGCGGCGAGCATTTGACAAGGGCTTAATTGCCGCGCGTGGATTGGGGCATCGTCCAATGCTGGTAACCGTTGAGGACGAACAAGAAGAAGCCTTGTATTTGTGTGATCAGATCCTCGAACGTCGCGAGCAAGGTGTGCGGCTGTGGCACCAAGCCGTGTTATTCCGAAACTCGAGACACACAATGCGCCTCGAAGTTGAGCTTGGAAAACGAAATATTCCGTACGTGAAATATGGCGGATTGAAATACATGGAGTCCGCGCACGTAAAGGACGTCATGTCGGTTCTAAATTGGGCCGACAACCCTAAGAACGACGTCGCCGGTTTTCGGGTACTTCAGATCGTTGACGGAATTGGACCAGCTACCGCTCGCAAAGCGTGTGATCATTTAGCGGCGAACAATGCGGACTTCGCTTCGTTGTCGTCACTAAGCGGTGTTCCGTCCGGAACCCTAACGCAATGGGAAAGGATAGCGAACTTAATGCAATCGCTGTCTGCGAGTACTTGGCCCGGCCAATTAGAGCAAGTGATCACGTGGTACCAACCACATTTGGAACGCCTCTACGATCATGCGTTTCCCCGCGAAGGCGATTTGGAGCAGTTGCTACAGCTAAGTAACGACTACACGTCGCGACGATCATTTCTTACGGAATTAACGCTCGATCCACCGAGCGGTAGTGGTGATCTTGCGGGTCCACCGCATATAGATGAGGATTATCTAGTGCTCTCAACGGTGCACTCAGCCAAAGGTCAGGAATGGGATACGGTATACGTACAACACTTTAGCGACGGAACTTTCCCTAATGAGTTCGCGGCTGGCGACAATAAGAAGCTAGAAGAAGAACGCCGTCTTGCTTATGTCGCGATGACGCGTGCGAAAAACCGGCTCGTGCTCGTGAATCCGTTTAAATATTTTATTCCAGAGCAAGCGAAATACGGAGACAGGCACGTTTACGGGACGAAGAGTCGGTTTTTGACCGATACGGTACTCGCAACGATTGATCAGACGCATTGGTCGAGTAGACCGCATAACGAAACGCGCTGGGATCCTAACGTTCGGGTCGATTTGAAGAACCGCGCGCGTGCTATGTGGACTTAGGATGGACTACTTCGCATGTCGTTTTCCACTTGAAAGTCGGACCCAACCCGGTGGACGACGTATCAACAACACTTAGGAACTAGAAGTTTGATGTTGTCTACCGACCCGCACCATTTGCCGGACCGATGCAGGCGGGGCTGACATCTTAAGTCGGCGAAACCAGTGCGCTGTGGCAAGTTCGGCATAGGCGGAGTTGACCTGCAATAACTAGCTGACCATACTAAATCCGGCCGTGAACAGCCATGCGCGTCAAACGCGATGCTGGCCGGCGAATGCCTAGAAAATTCCGCTACGGAGCGGCATAAGGTCCGAGCGTCGAAATGACAAATAATAGGGAGTGACCACGATGAATATTAAAACGTTAGCACTAGTGATAGTTGCAGGAGCTTTCGTCGTTACGGGCTGCAGTAAAGAAGCAGCGGACGACGCGGGCGCGAAGATGAAGTCCGCCGGCGACGCCGTAAAAGATGCGACCAGTTCGACGATGGACGCCGCAAAAGATTCCGCAGCCGCAGCTGCCAGCGCCACTAAGGAGGCTGCGAGTTCGACTATGGACGCAGCTGCAGATGCCGCCGATGAAGCTGGAGACATGGCTGCCAGCGCGATGGACGGTATGAAAGACGCCGCGGCAGATGCCGCAGATGGTGCGGCCGCTATGGCGGGCGATGCGATGGACGGTGCCAGTGAGGCAAGTGCAGCGGCAGGTGGGGCTGCGGCTGAAGGAGCCGAAGCCGGTGGCGACATGATGTCTGGCTTAATGGATAAAGCGAAAGAAGTTGCAAATGATGTGGTCGATGAACAAGCACAATCTGCGATGGACGCTGCCGAAGACGAGGTCAAAGGAATGATGAAAACTCCGTAGTCAATTCCAGATGCTGTCGGTTGGGATATGAAGTGCACTTCCCAATTGAGGCATCGGCTTGCCCGATTACGGCTTACGACGAAGCGCGATTAATTCCTTTTTTTGCGCGGCGAGGTAGCTCATCTCCATAGAACAGTTGCGATTCGAAGTCCGCCCAGTGCGGGCTTCGAATCGCGTATGTCTAGCCTAGAGATTATAAACTTTGCTGGCATTTTCCCATAGAATTTTGCGCCGGCTCGATTCCGACAACGGCTCGATTAGTTCTGACAGCTCATTCATATAATCGCCGCCGTGATCCGGATGCGGAAAATCTGATGCCCAGAAAAAATGATCCGCGCCTACGTGGTCGATCACTTTACTGAGTGCCTTCTCATCCGGGTCTGCCGAAATAAAACATTGTCGCGCAAAGTATGTGCTCGGTAACTCGTTCATTTTCGTCGTCGCACGAAGGCCGCCTTTGAACACTGCGTCCATGCGATCGAGCAAGTAGCCGATCCAGCCGGCCTGCGATTCCAGCACTACCATCTTGACCCTCGGGAAGCGGTCAAACATGCCGTAGTGAAACAAGGAAACGAAAGATTGCATCATGCCTTGTGCAACTAATACGTCCATGTACCACGTGAAGGTAAAGTTCTCATCGTTCTGAGCCAGTTCATCGAAGCGTTTGTGCACGTCGAGAGGCCCTGGATCGGCGGTTGGATGAATCGCTAATGGCACATCGAGTTCTTGAGCTTTCGCCCAAATGGGATCGTAGTCTGGGTGACCTGGGGATTTCCGCTGCCAGGTAAATGGTAGAAAGAAACCGCCTTTTGCTCCGGCCTTTACCGATCGCTCGAGCTCTTGTGCGGCTTCGACCGGATCGGTTTCCAAGGATATATGTGCAATAGGGACTAACCGTCCGCGCGAATCGGCGCAGAAATCGACGATCCATCGGTTATATGCGCGGCAATGGGCGGTAAATAGTTCCGCGTCGCGCATCTCGCCAAGAAACAAACCGAGGGTTGGGTAGAGGATCGTTTTATCAATGCCCTCGCCATCCATGCGTTCTACGCGCGCGGCGGCGTTCATTGCAGCAGGGGGAGCCGTACCTTCGTAAGTGACGTCCGGGCTTGGCGAGAGATCGTCGTTGCCCATCGCGCCAAGTAAGCCAGGAAATCCGGGGTAACCGGTCCAAGAAGGTTTCCCATCTATTTCAATAAATTCGAGACCGTCCTCATTAGTTCGTAGCCGTAGGGCCCGGTCTCGATATTTTTCTTCGAGGTAGGTTTCCCACAAGTTCGCGGGTTCGAGTATGTGTCCGTCCGCATCTATCGAGCCTTCAACCGAAACACCGTTCTTTTGTACCGCCATCGACAGTCCCCCTTTAGATTGCGCCCACAGCGAGCGACATTTCTGCTGTCTATTGTGAGACATCTAATCGATGTCGGCTAGCATGCGGGTATTGAGCGGAGCGGATTGGCTAGGAATGACAACGATGGGCACTGGCAATACAGAGGGAGAGCGGATCACGCATTCGTTGATTCACACCATTGACCAAGCCTATTTGCCGTAGGGTTGCGAATAAGCTTGTTTGAGTTGCTATCTAGCGTGCTGGATCACCAAGGACGAACGTGAATCCGCCGGCTAATTCATCCGGGCTCATACCAGAGGTATTAAATTGTCCGGAGCCGACGACGTATTCAGCGTTTGCTCCGCCGAATGTGAAATGATCATGTCCGAATACACAACCCGTGCAACTGACGCTACCAATCAGATCGCCGCTGTAGCTAACACTATTTTGCACAGCAATTGGGCCGCTCGTCGTTCCCGTGACGTTCACTTGAGTTGTAGGGAAATTCAGAACGTGAGTAGCGGTGATATTTCCGAGTCCGAAATCAACCCCGATCGAATGGCTTGAAGCCGTGGCGGTCTCTAAACTTCCCCCCCCTGGGCCAAAGCTCATCGTCGGCGTCGTGCCGCCGCCAAATACCGTGTAGTTACCGGTGCCCGCGCTTGGTATGGGAGTGCTCGGCGCGTCTAGTTTGATTAGGTGCGCATCGCCAAGGTTGGATATTAATTGCGGATGAGCAAAAGCGTGATTAGCGCTCCAACGCACCCACGACGCGCCTATGGAAGGCATGCTACCGGATTCGACGATAGTTGCTGTACCAGCATTGAATGTACATGTCGGCGTGCAGACGAAATCTCCGGTCCCTGCCGAAAATGTATCAAGGTCTGTTCCGATCGCTGTCGCAACGACGCTCGTGCCGTTTACTATCGCGTCGGCTCCATTACTATTGTTCCCTGATCCGCTATCGATGAACGCATGCGCCCAGGCGAAGTAGGATCCCGGCGCGAGCGCCACTGGCCCAGCTGGTGGCGGCGGTGCTGGTGGTGAGGCTCCGCCGCTTGCTGCGTTAAGTCCGAATCCCGCAACACCGATAATGTCATATGGCTGGGACATCGACATATCGATCACATAAGCGAGTCCTGCTGCCGGCGGTGCGTTTTGGCTGATCGGGCCGGAGAAGAAACCATCTAAGCTCACCGGATAGGAACCCATGCCGGATGTCGCGGCAACAGCATTGTCTTCGAAGAATTTATCGCCAATTCCTTGCAGGCTTCCGTTTACGTTGAAAATATCTGGCCCATGTTCGACCGTCATGTTGAGACTGCCGCTCGCTAATCCGAAGTCCCACATGAGCTGGCCCGCCGTGACACCGAGCCCAATGCTTGAACCGTCGGTCGCGGTCGAGAATGTGCCGCCGGTGAAACCGTATGTTCCAGTGCCGCCGAACGAAATCGGCCCAGGATCCGAACCGTAGATAAAATGTTCGCTTTTGAAATTCGTCAGTGCTGTGAGTTGGATGGAAATCGGTTCACTCTCGAACGCGTCGATGTCTAGAATGTACCCGTCAGTAAAGCGACCCTTCGTTAATAGATTGTCAGATGTCGGTCCGAAATCGTCTATGGCCACGGACGCCGGGTTCGAATTTAGTGCGTCAATAGTTTCTTGGCTCACTTGCGAGAGAATCTGATTACCCATCGCCACGATCTCTGGATCCGGGAATGCGTTCAGCGCGCTACTCAGTACGCCGAAATTTGTCGTCGATATGGAAACATCCGGGCCAGTGACTCCCGCATCAATCGCTATCCCGGCGATCGGCACACCGCCGAACAGTACGATGGCGATTCCTTCTTCGGCGTCGCTTTCGCCGGGTGAGCCCTGAAATGCGCCGGCGGCGACTTGATTTGTCAGTACCACGGTGTCCCCGCATCGACCGCCTAGGTCGCACAGCACGCCGTCTCGATCGACTTGCTGTCCTTGTTGAAAAATATCTTCTTCCTGTTCTTCGTCTTCGTCGAAGACCAACCCGCTAATGTCCTCGCGTTGCGCAACGCCGCCCTGAATTTGCTGACACGAAGTACCATCGCAAAGATACGCGTCGCCGGCTTCGACCGGCCCGGAAAACGATCCGGAAACTAAATCCCAGGTACCACCGTAGCCTTGCATTTGTGTTCCAACGGGCATGTCGCCGCAATCAGTATCGCAATGCGAGATTTCGCCAGTCGTGCCGCGGATACCGATGGTGGCTACTTTTGTCTTGATGCGGAATCTGCTGCGATCGGCTTTCCCGATAATGCCGGTCACGAGGCGCACGCTGCCTCTTATTAGACTCAGAAAGCTGCGTTCCTTGCCGTTGGCCTTGCCCGCATAGATATAGTCATCTATTCGGTATCGGGTATTCGGTTGCAGTGATGCGAAGCCGCCATCCGTAAAACGAACCTGTGTCCGACCGCGTCTCGTCGCAATTGTTTCGCCCGGGTAAATCAGGTCGCCCTTTTGCAGGCGACGGCCTTTGCCGTTTGACGTATTCGATTGTACTTGGCCGAATGCGTAGACGACTTTAGCGGCTTCGGATCCGGCGTGAGCATCTAGCGATAACGCGAAAAGGGTGAGGCCGATAATTATTGCGAGAGCAAATTGAGAAGGTTTCATGAGTTAGTGCCTCGATCAAAAATCGTTTTGTATAGTTAACATCACCTCGACTCGATCGTAGTCGCTGGTGATTAGGTTGGAATCGTTGTTGTTGTATGTGACCGTCGGCGTCAGGCTCCAATGGCGGTCGAATTTATATTGATACCCGCCAGTGATGTCGACGTAATCGTCATTGCGTTTTTTTAGAAACGTCGGATCGGTGCCGTCGTAGTCGCTAGCTTGGTATGTAATAGACGTAAACATCGAACCATTTCCGCCAACCGATATTTGCCCACCACCGCGTACACCAAAAAATTCGCGAGAGAAGTGGCGACCACGTGATTCGCTTTTCTCGTCTTCTACGCCACCGAAAGCGCTCACGAACATGACGGGGTTGTAGGATGCGCCGATGAAGGCGTGGCCCCAGCCGACGCCGCCGGTGTAACGATTAATATCACGTACGCGTTGATCGGGATAGCGCACCATGGCCGCTTGCCCGAAAACGGTAAATTGATTCGCGGGATCCATGGTGTACTGCCACTGGGCGCTAGTGCCGAGCACTTCGCGATCGCTACGTACTGCGCTTGAGCCCTCGACCCGAACGGTATTGGCGTCTACAGAAACCCGAAATTGGTTTTTTTCGTCGCGGCGCCAATTCATGCCGACCTGACCATTAGCTAAGATCGCGGTAAAGTCGGATTCTCTAAGCGCGAGCCGATGATCAATATTGCCGTTGATAAACAGGCTTAACCCTTGTTGATAGTCAAGCGGCGAGGTGATCCGAACGCCCGCTCCAATTTCCCAAATTGGACTGTCTGTTTCGAGCGAGGTATCTGCTAAGTTCACCACAAGGCCGCCTAACGCGGGCACCGCAATTTGGTTCTCGTTGGTGGCGTTATTGACGTTGTTATCCCAACCTAGGCCGACTCTTATGTAGGGTCGGTAGCGCGTTCGCGAAACGTCGTGGTACTGGTCAATAGATGAGATATAGCGCTCGACGGTGCGTTCCACCTCGGACGGCAGTTCCATCTGCTTAACTTTATCGAATTCTTTTCGTGCGTCGTCAGTATCTCCTAACTCGAGATACGCTCTGGCGAGCTCCGCACGCGCTTCGCCCCGCTCCGGCGCTAGGTCGACTGCACGTTCCAAAGCGAAGACGGCTTCGAGAGGGTGTCCTGAGTCGAGGGCTGCGATGCCGTAAATATAGTCAAAGTCTGGCTCACCAGCGCGTTCTTCGGAGAGCGGTTTTAGTAAGTCGTAAGCAGCCTGCGCTTGACCTTGTGCAACAAACGCTTGGGCCTGTCGCAGCGGCTCGTCGGCTAGCACGGGGCCGGCACTGAGCAATACGAACCAGCTGATGAAGAGAGCGATACGGGATAATGGCACGACAGCCTCCTTAGGCAATTGACGTAACGTGTCGTGGTTAAAAGGAGACTCTATTGTCGCACAAAACAGACTTACTCTCCAATCGGAGGTATCACATGTAAAAATCTGTTTTCAAACAGAAAAATAATTTCAGCACCGCAGGGCTGTTACTCTGAGCGAGCAAAATTTGCGTAACGGACTTTGCGATACAACCACCTTCACGATGAGCGCGCTTTAAAGTAAGCTGGCGCGATGATTAATTTACGTGACCAAGCGGCAGTCAGTGGTGTCGGCGAGACGGCCTACACTCGAGAGAGTGACAGAAGCCAATTGAGTTTAACTCTCGAGGCGGCACTTAACGCAATCCTTGATGCGGGTCTCGATCCGAAGGACATCGACGGCGTTATCCCGTACGCCTCGGGTGGTGTTGTTGCGGAGGACTTCATTACAAATTTCGGCATCGCCGATTTGCGTTACTCGGCGCAAACGCCAATGGGCGGCGCGAGTGCTGTGGCTGCGTTGCAGAGCGCGACGATGGCAGTAGCAACTGGGGTCGCAAAGCATGTGCTAATTACGCTAGGTCGGGGCAGTATTTCAGGTGGTCGAATTAGCGATCAACTCACGCGTATGCCGCAAATGCGCTTAGTGTCAGAATTCGAAATGCCGATAGGTACGAATGCACCGGCGCAATTTTATGCGCACATGGCACGCCGGCACATGGAGCTTTATGGCAGCACGAGCCTACAATTCGCGGAGGTTGCGTTAGCCTGCCGCGGCCACGCACAGTTAAACGAACGCGCAATGATGCGCAAACCCATGAGTTTGGCCGATCATCAAAACTCGCGAATGATCGCTGAGCCGTTTCGATTATTCGACTGTAGCCTCGAAGGGGCCGGAGCAGCGGCCGTCGTGATAAGCAGCGCAGAGCGGGCTAAGGATCTTCGCCGTGCACCGATTTATATCGGCGGGATAGCCGAGGGCCATCCCGATTCGCCGAGCGCGATCACCCAACGTCAAGATCTAACGCGCCTCGGCATCGCGAATGCTGCACCGATTGCGTTTGAAATGGCCGGCGTTACGCACAACGACATCGATGTTGCGGAGATATATGACTGCTTCACATACATGGTGCTTTGCCAACTCGAAGACATCGGGTTTTGTGCGAAGGGCGAGGGCGGTCATTTTGTCGCAGATGGGCGCATCAGACTCGATGGCGAACTGCCGATTAATACCCATGGCGGATTGCTTTCAGAGGCGCACATGGGCGGCATGAATCACATTGTTGAGTTGGTTCGGCAACTGCGCGGTGCCTGTGGGGAGCGACAAGTTGCAAACGCCGAAGTCGGTCTAGTTACCGGATTTGGAGATTTAGGTGACGGGTCGATAGCGATAATGCACCGATGAACGATTACGCGGAATTGCCGGCCAAACCTCGCCCGCAAATTGCGCTCGAGAACCAGCCGTATTGGGACGGTTTGCGTCAGCATCAGCTGCTAGTCCAGCGCTGTAGCAAATGCTCGAAGCTACGTCATTACCCGCGCCCGATGTGCGATGGATGCTATTCACTAGAGTACGATTGGCACGAGCTACCGGGAGCAGCGACGGTTCATAGTTGGACCGTCACGCATCACGCCTTTCACCCCGGCTTCAAGCAGGATTTACCCTACGTGACGATCACTGCAGACTTGCAAGACGGGATCCGCTTGCAAGCACCACTCGCAGGCGATGCCGCAAATTTAGCGCTCGGCGCGCCGCTTGAGATTGAGTTCATCGATGTCGATGCAGAACTAACACTCATTTCTATGCGCCTTCGTGGATAATTATAGCGAGAGAGACAGGTTCCTTGAATCAACTCATCACAGACGAAATAAAGAGCTGGATCGGGCGTGCGACCGAGCCCGTTCAAGTTGAGGTATCGCGTCGTGATATCGTCAAGTATTCGCACGCCACCGAACAGCGTCTAGAAAAATTTCTGCGTGGGGACGAAGCACCACCCATGTTTCTGTTCGGCGCCGATCGTCCTCTAACAGCGATTCCAGATTTAGGCCCCGACGGCTTGTGGCGCGATCCCTTGCTGCCTGAATTGCCACTCAAGCGCGTGATGGCAGGCGGTATTAAGCAACGTTATTTTCGTGCGATCGTGCCGGGCGATGTCTTGTCCATATCTCGATGCATTAGCAATATCTATGAAAAAATCGGGTCGAGTGGCCAACTGATATTTGTGGATTACGAACTAAATGTCCATGCGACTGATGGGGAGCTCGTGATGCAAGAAACTCAAAGCCGGATTAACCGCTAGTGACTGCGAAGCGCACAGACATTCAGGTGGGCGAATCGCTGCCAGAGAGGATCCATCGCGCGAGCAATGTTTCGTTGTTCTTGTATAACGCTGCGGTTTGGAATGCGCATCGCATTCACTACGATGAGACCTACACAACTCAAGTTGAAAAACACCCAGGGATTGTGATCGACGGTCCATTGCAGGGGGACTGGTTGACGCAAACCGTGCAGGAATGGATTGGCGACGACGGGCGCATGGTGGAATTCGAATATTCGAATCGCCTTGCGGCTTACCTTGGCGAAGTATTAACGTCCGGCGGGACCGTCAGTTCAATTGTAGGCAACGTCGTAACAGTCGACGTATTCATCCGCAATGAAACCGGCCAAGTCATCTCTCCGGGATCTGCAGTCGTGTATTTATCGAGCTAGAAAATGTCATCGAACAAGGGGCAGTCGCCGTTTCATCGTGGCGAGCAAGAGATTCAAAACCGAGTGGGTGTGCGCGAAAGAGTCGAGAAAATCGGCAACGTCGCAATCCGCGACCATATGCCGGATCAGCACCGCGCCTTTTACGCCCAATTGCCATTTGTTTTCATCGGTGCACTTGACCGAGCGGCAGCGCCATGGGCGTCAATGTTGTTTGGCCGTCCGGGCTTCATTGAATCGCCGGATTCACGAAGCTTAGAAATCCATACATCAATGGTGCATGGGGATCCGTTGCACGGCGAGCTTGTGCCGGGTGCAGCGCTAGGCCTGCTTGGAATCGAATACGAAACACGCCGCCGCAACCGTCTAGGCGCACAAATTGTGGTTGCAGAGGCGAATCGATTGTCGTTGCGGGTTGTGCAGTCATTTGGCAATTGTCCGCAATATATTCAGGCGCGCTCGGCAAACGTTCTTAATGATATCGACTCGCTGGGGGGACACACGCCAAGTCGATTTACTTTCGCGCTTCGATGACCAATTGTCTCAGCTGATCACTTCAGCCGACAATTTTTACATCGCTTCACACCACCGCGAAGGAGACGAATCAGCGAGCGGTGGGGCCGATGTCTCGCATCGCGGAGGCAAACCCGGGTTCGTGAATGTGGTGGATGATGTGACCCTTCAATTTCCTGACTACCCGGGTAACAATCACTTCAACACGTTCGGAAACTTGTTATTGAATCCGCAAGCCGGGTTAACGTTTGTCGATTTTGAGCACGGCGATATCGCGTTCTTTTCCGGGCGCACGGAAATAATTTGGCAAGGTCAGGGAGTCGAAATAATTCCCGGTGCCAAGCGCCTGGTTCGTTTCACCCTAGAGCAGGGTCGACGGGTGACTAGCGCCGTGCCAATCCGCTGGAATTTTTTGAGCTACTCTCCACGTCTGGAACAATTGTCGGACTGACGCTCCGTCCTATTGCAAGGGAAGAGTTTTCTAATACAAGATTTGCGCGTTTATCCGATTCGTCGAACGATCGTTCTCAAAAAACCCGGGGGGATTTCGAAGCTTCAATACCGCGAGAAGAGGCGGCGCCCGCGAATGCAACTATAAGACGCCGTAAGAGAGAACTCCGTGTACAAATTCTTGCGTATTTTCCTTGTTCCGGGTGCTGTATTTCAGTCTATCGTCGTCGGTGGCGGTTACGGCACGGGTCGTGAGATCGTCCAGTACTTTAGCCGTTTTGGGCCGGCAGGTGGCGCGCTTGCCGTACTCGTCGCGTTCACAATTTTTGCTGTCGTTCTCGCATTAACATTCGAGCTCTGTCGCCGCTTTAACGCCTATAATTACCGCGCGTTTTTCAACGTACTACTTGGACGCTACTGGTTCATCTACGAGCTTGTCAGCGTGTTCATGTTGCTACTTACATTTGCAGTTCTCATTGCGGCCGGTGTAGGCGTACTATCCGATAGCTTCGCCGTGCCACCATGGTTGGCGACCAGCTTCATATTCGCAGTGATCGCCATTCTGGAATTTTACGGACGAGATCTGGTGTTACGAGTTTTGACATTTTGGTCGCTCGTTCTCTACACGGTATTTTTCTGTTTTATTGGAAAGATGCTTGTCGTTGCGCCGGAGGGCATTATGGCGGTGTTCACGGATGGACGTATTGAGCCGGGCTGGGCGCTATCGGGATTCCAATATGGCTTGTACAACATCACGGTTGTACCGTTTATTCTTTATGTGGCGCGTGCCTTCGAAACACGCTCACAGGCAATTACTAGTGGCTGCGTTGCAGCGGCTATTGCGATTATCCCTGCGGCCATATTTCACGTCGCCTTTAGCGGTGCCGGTCTCGACTTGTCAGACGCTGAGATCCCCGTATTTCTAATTATGAAGTCCTACTCTATGAATGTTCTAACGATCACATTTTCTGTGATGTTACTTGGAACACTCATTGAAACAGGCGCGGGACTAATGCAGGGCATCAACGATCGAATCGATAGCCAGCTCGTCGATTACTCGCGTGAGCCACTCGGAAAACTGGGTCACACGTTCGTTGCGCTGGCCTTCTTGAGTTTAGCGCTTGCGATCGCATCGTTCGGTATTGTCGATCTGATCGCAAAGGGTTATGGCTCCATGGCTTGGGCCTTATTCGCGATTTATTTTATTCCGCTCATGACCGTCGGCGTGTGGAAATTGCGCAAACGATAGGACACCGGAAGCATCCTTGATTTGACCGCGAAACAGCTTAGGAAAACGCCACGAGACGGTAGTGGCGAAATCCGCGTAATTTATCAGATTGCCATGAATTATTTTTAACTGGCGAGTTTGGCAGCAGCTTCTCGTGCTGCTCTAACCTTCTCGTTCGATTGATTGAATAGGATTTCGCGGCGCAGCT
>JBLFWZ010000083.1:0-16039 GCA_047611905.1 Gammaproteobacteria bacterium
AAAAAAGCGCAGGTCATGCTGCTCGAACAACGACGCGTTTTGCTAGCTTGGCTATGACCAAGGCGGGCAGGCTTGTTTGCAGGTCTACTTTCTATTCAGATAAATCTGTCCGCTTTGTTTAATCCGCCCCTTTCATTTAGGTGACCCGCGCCGGCTTATTTATTGCATTAGCGGCGAACGAGGATGAGTGCCTCTTTGCCACAGCACTAGAGCCGAGCGCATTCATATTGCTGCTTCGCAACATGCCGACCAACCGCTAAAAATTGTTTAGAACACTGCCGTTGCTTGTTCGCATTGATACTGCCGCATAACGCTGAGACCGAATCTAAGAACTGAAATTCAAGAGCTGTTGGCCCTGCTGTGCTAGGCTGGCATGCTAGAAAATAGGATGGCGATATGAACCGATTGTGTGACCAAACCAGCCCGTATTTACTCCAGCATGCAGATAACCCGGTTCACTGGCAGCCTTGGGACGAGCAAGCACTTGCGCTCGCTAAGCGCGAAAACAAACCGATTTTGCTATCCATCGGCTATTCGTCGAACCATATGTGTCGCGTGATGGCGCGTGAATCATTTGAAAGCACGCTGGTTGCGAGGCTGATGAATGAAAACTATGTCAGCATCAAAGTTGACAGGGAAGAGCGTCCTGATATCGATCGTGTTTATCAAACGACGCATCAACTCCTTAACCGCAAACCCGGCGGCTGGCCGCTGACCATGTTTCTCGATCCAAACGATCTCATGCCGATTTATGCCGGCACTTATTTCCCGCCGCAGCCTAACCACGACGCACCGGCCTTCCGCGACGTTTTGAAAGGCATGGCGGAAACCTACGGCTTGCAAAACGAGAAGATGAAGGAGTTTAAAGAAAAGCTAACCGAGGCACTGACACCGATCCACGCCGAACCCTCGGTAGGCGAATTCGATGAAGCTCTGGTCGACCGCGCGTGCGGACAAATCGACGCCAGTTTCGATGCGCGACATGGTGGGTTTAGCGAGGCGCCGAAGTACCCGCACGCCACCGGCCTTGCACTAATGCTTGATGCTGCCGCGTGCATTGGTGACGAGGCAAAATCGGCACGTTTATTTCACATGCTGGATTTCACGCTCCAATCCATGACACGCAGCGGTCTGTACGATCACCTCGCAGGCGGCTTTCATCGTTACGCAGTCGATGCAGCGTGGAACATCCCGAGCTTCGACAAAACGCTATGTGACAACGCACTATTACTCTCGATTTACGCGCAGCGTGCCGACAATTGCGATTCGCAATGGATGCGCGACGCAGCCAACCAGACGGCCGATTGGTTGATGCAAGAGATGCAGATAGACAGCGGCGGGTTTTGTTCAAATTTAGATGGCGACAACGATGGTCAAGAAGGCGATTTTTATACTTGGTCTTACGACGAACTTAAGGCGATCCTTGGCGACCACTACGAGGCCTTTGCCGAACCGTATGGCTTAAATAAAGAAGCGAACTTCAAAAAGAATTGGCACCTGCGCCTTTCCGCGCCGCAAGAAACCGCGAACAACGAAACCGTGAGTAGTGAACTCGCGCCGGCGCGCGCACTGCTGCTTGCCGCACGCAAAGAACGCGGAGAGTCCAAGCGCGATGACAAAATACTCACGTCCTGGAATGGCTTAACCATCCGCGCATTAGCAGATGCGGCACGCTATCTTGGCCGAGAGGATTGCATTGTTTCGGCCACTCGCGCGATTGATTTCTTACGCGACAAGCATTGGGTAGACGGTCGGCTTCTGGCTATCAGCCGTGATGGCAAAGCGCAGTTAAACGCTTATATAGGCGATTATGCTTACTTGATCGACGGGCTGCTTGCGGTGTTAGCGGTGCGCTGGCGCGACCAGGACTTGGCCTTCGCACTCGAAGTTGCGAATGCGATGCTAACGCATTTTGAAGACAGCAAAAGCGGCGGGTTTTACTTCACTTCTCATGACCACGAAATGTTGATCCAACGGACTAAACCGTTTGGCGACGATTCGCTGCCGTCTGGTAACGGTAGCGCGGTTCGCGTTCTGTTAGAACTCGGCCATCTCTCAGGCGAAAAACGCTTTACAGACGCGGCCGAAAAAGCACTAAGGAGCAGTATGCGCGACGCCGAACGTTGGCCGTCTGCGCATGCGACTTTGATGCGTGGACTGCTCGATTTCATGCAACCTGCCGAGCGGATAATTCTGCGTTGTGGCGACACAGCCGATACGAGCACATACACAGCCGCCGCGCGCGCAAAGTTGTCGGCACGCGCACGCCTCTACGTCGTACCGACCACGGCTGTCGCCTTGCCCGCAGGCTTAGCGATTGGCTGCGCAACCGGTAACGCTGCAATAACAGCTTATGTTTGTCGTGGCCACGTAAGCAGTAATGCTGCCAATAATCTAGACGAATTCGAAAAACTACTAGATCCTTGATCATTGTCTAGCGATCGCCCTCGCGGTGTAAATTGGAGCGGGCTCACACTGATCCAGCGTGGGGCGCCAATAGCAACGTTTGACGGCGTATCGAATATTACCCATGTTTGGTCGCCGCGATAGATTCATTACGATGGTCAGGTGATGCGCTATCGTTTTATACACATTTTCGTCACGATCGCGTGTGAAGCCAAACCAGCTCAAGCCATTGCTCACCGTGACAACTACCAATGGAAATTCTGCTCGCGAGGCTTGTATCAACTGCCAATCGCGGTTTAATTTGTAATTCGCACCCTACACGACAGACAGGTTTGCCGGGGATGCTCCCTACTCAAATATATTTATCCCCTTTGCCTTGCTTCGGAACGGAACTGGTAACAATGGCACGTTATCCGGTCATTCGGCAGCCGTGCTCGATTGACATGTTTCGATAGATAGTCGACTCTCCTTCGAACCGGCGCACATTTCGAAAGCCTCGGTGGAGGCTTAATCTATGCTGTGCAAATTTATCCGCGCATCGGCTCTCGCCGTACTCGCGCAAATCGTCTGGACTTCTACCGTCAGCGCCGCTGACTACAGGACGATTGTCGCGCAACACACTGGTCTGTGTCTGGATGTCCAGAGCGCGTCAGTGGCCGACAACATCCCGATCATTCAGACACGTTGCAACGGATCAAACTCTCAGCTCTTTGATCTGCATTCCGCCACCGGCGTTGGACAAACCTACAATCTGATCGCAAAACATAGCGGCAAATGCCTGGATGTGCCCAATGCGGACACCCGTGACGGCGTGCCCATCAACCAATTCACGTGTGACGGTTCTGCTGAACAGCGCTTCGACGTGTTAGCCGCACAGCGCCAGCACGATTACAATCTGATTGCCAGTCACAGTGGCAAATGCGCGGGCTTCCTGAATGCAGATACGCGTGACGGCGTGCAACTTGCGCAAGGCCAGTGCGACCACAGCACTGCGCAAGCATTTCAGTTCGCCGCTGCGGCAGCGCAAGCACCGGTTCAGGCTCCGCCGCCACAGTTCGCGCAAGCACCTCCTCAAGCCCCACCGCAACAGTTTAATAGCGCCCCACGTCCAGTTCTTTCATCAGCCTCGGTCATGAGCTCCATCGGCAACCAGACAGAAGTTACGGCATTTAGGTTCAATAACGATAGCGGCTTCCCTTTAACCATCGCATGGATCGACTTCAACGGACAGATTACAGCGCCGGGCCAGCCCGTCGTTCAGCCGGGATTTCCTTGGAATGTCGCTAACGGCGCCAAGACTTGGGAGAGCCACTGGTTTGCGCTCAGCAATGCGTCGGGCTTCTTGTGCAGTATCGCGCTTCGTCAGGGGGCAGTCGTGAACTTCTCGCAACTAACCGCGTGCGCTGGCGGCAACAGAACCCAGTTCCAGGGACACGCGCCGGCACCGCCGTCCGCGACGCCCATCAACTGGGGGCAGACGCTCGAAGCGCTTAGTCTCAGCGCTCAAACCGGCAACTCATATTCATTCTCTTGTCCTGCAGGCGGTAACATGGGCGCGCCAGTGTGGGGCACGGATGTCTACACCACAGACAGTGCGGTTTGCGTTGCTGCAGTCCATCGTGGGCTCATATCTTCGGCTGCGGGCGGTGCCGTGCGACTACAGGTCTTGGGCGGTCAGAACTCCTACCACCCTTCCCAGCGCAACAACGTGAGTACGCAAGGTTACGGTCCTTGGCAGAGCAGTTTCTCGTTTCAATAACCCATGAAGACTTCAGTGCGCCGCTTCGCATAGTGTGCGGCGTATAGGACCCCTGAATTACGCATTTCTGCGATTCCACAAAGCGTCCGTTCGTTCATCACACTCTCGCCACGTCGCGCTTGATCATGCAGCAAGTTATCATGCAGCAAGTTCGGCGCGGCGCCTGCAAGGCCAATGAGTTCTAAAATCCTTGTGAATGCGCATCGAGCCCCAATTACCGGTAACACCCGTATCGAAGGCATGCGTGAGCAAGACGCGCAGTCGCGGCTTAAATTAGCTAGAGTCTGGCTAATTGCGGCGTGTTGCCCAGGCCAAACCCTGGTCCGCACGCCGGGCAGTCGAAGCCCTGCCTTAGGCGTCAACGCCGATTAAATATACTGTCACCAATAGGAACGGACAAACAAGCTTGCCGGCCATTCTCGTTATTCAAATAAATCCGTCACCTTTGCTCGTTCCTGGATAAAACGCCGATCGATGTCGGTTCTCACCTTCGCTAAATCCACTCGTCCGACGCGCTCAACGACAGAAAGAAAGATCATAGCTGTTTAGGAGTTCTTACTCAGGCTCGCTATGCATGGGCACGCGACTGGTAGTTCAGCAATTACCATTAACGAGGTTAATATCGAGGTCTACCTGGTGAGGAAAAAATAATGATTGAACGTCGATTCGAGTCGATTGAAACCAATGGGGTCACACTGAGGACCGTCGTCGAAGGTGACGGCCCCCTCGTCATTCTCCTGCATGGCTGGCCACAATGTTGGTACTTATGGCGCCACCAGATCGACCCCATCGTTGCCGCAGGGTACCGCGTTGCGGTTCCCGATCAACGGGGTTACGGGGCGAGCAGTTGCCCGCCAAATGTTGCCGACTACAATATTCGGGAATTATGCGCGGATATCGCCGGCATTGCGCTTGCGCTTGGCTACGAAGAATTCATTCTCATCGGCCACGACTGGGGCTGCATCGTGGCCTGGAATACGGCGTTACTACATGCGGAGTCCTGCAAAGCGGTGATGGGCTTGTCGGTGCCTTTCCTGCGGCTCGATCCGCAGTCTGTGAACCCGCCCGGCATGGACGATCGCTTCTGGTACGTGCGCTACTTTCAGGAACAGGGTATTGCGGAATCGGAGTTGGAACAGGATTTAGAAAGAAGCCTCCGAACGATTTACCATTGGGTATCGGGTGATGCCCCGCCAGGAATTTTCATGAAGCAGATGGAACACCCGAAAACGAGCGGATTACTCGACGCGGCGCCAGCGCCACCAGCGCAACTTCCAGCTTGGCTTTCGCAGGACGACCTGTCCTACTACGTCTCGGAATACGCAACGAGCGGGTTCCGCGGTCCCATCAATTGGTACCGAAATATTCCAACCAACGACAAAATTACGCCTGAACTAAAATCTAAACGCATTATGCAACCCGCGGCGTTTGCTGCTGGCACATTCGATGTTGGACTCGATTTCGATCCGCATTGGCGCGATAACCTCCCCACTTCGTTCGACGATTTACGCTTCATCGAGCTCGTAGAAGGCGCCGGGCATTGGTTGCAAGTCGAGAAGCCCGAGGAAACGAATGAGCTTATTCTGCGATTTTTGAAAGGACTTTAATGGCTACGATCTTGCAGTTGAGACGCAGTACCTGGAGCCTGCATATGAACTAAATGGTGCAGACTTATTTGCGCGCTTACTCTCTATTCGAACAAGTCTATCGCCTTCGATTTTTCCCCTGCGATTCTCTAGATCGAAGCGCTAGCGTTCACGAGAGGATGCTGGAAAACGATTGCTTGCTTGCTTGATTTATTGACTTGGCCATCCAGTTCGCAACCACTACTAAAGTGGCGGATCGCAATCTCACAAACTCAACAGTGCCCGCAAAACGCGCACGATCGCTATGACCGGAGCCGGCGCTTGCTAGTTACGAAGACAGACAGCTTGGGCTAGCCACCACATTTTTCATTCTCGCGCCAATTGGCTAGTCGGATTTGTTGAGGAACACCAAATGCCCAGCAGCTTCTTGAGCGTCATATAGCGTCTGCACCTCTGGCGGCACGCTCGCGTTTCTATGAGCCGGAAATTTCTCTGGATAGATAAGTGGCCGCAGGAAAAACTGATCCGGACCTTCCGGTTCCGCCTGAGTGCGGAGTGGTTTGATTTCCCACTCGCGCAACATGAACTCAGGTGCAAAAAGAGTTTCCGCTTCCTCCGGCGTCCAATCATGCGGACTATGAGAATCATGTGTCCCTATCCCGATAAGGTCACGCTCGACGTTCCAATACACGGAGGTCATCGTCGCGTAGCCAAAATCCCCTCGAGTTGGGTTTTCCTTCCTTGCATTTCGGGTTTCCACCAAAATTAATCTGTCGTCGTGACCGTATTTCTCCATCCGCAGCGGGAAGAACGTGTGTTTTTCGAGCCATAGAACAATGTATTTTTCAGCATAATTCGGCAGCCATTCCGACTTGAACGTTCCCTTCACTACCCAGCAAGCCACCCCGTCACGATCAAGGTAATGTTCGAAGGTATCTCCCATTGGCTTAATCGACGCAGTCGGCCGGTCAACAAACCCTTTTCCTCCTGGATTCAGAGTAATCACCGGACGCGTATTGGGGTAGCGCACCGTCTCATAGATAACGTCTGTCCCGATTAACTCCCAACCGGATTGCCACGGATCGCGTCCGACCATATCGTCGTAAGTTTGCGCGTTGCTGGGAAAACGTTCGTCGCGACGAGGGGACGGCAACCGTCGCACTTTGCGCTGCTCGGGAAAGTAGATCGATATGTCGAGATTGGTCGCGTGTTCTTGATCGGTTCGTTTAACTTGCCAGAAGAACTGGCGATTAGCTGTCGCCGGGGGAAATTTGCTGTACATATTCCATTTTTGGCTGCTTTCCGTCGGCGCTGTGTCAAACGCGTGGCCTTCTAGTCCGGGCCTGCCATTTTGTAAAACCAAATTCGTGCCCATGCCTTGGTTTGTATAACCGGTATTCGTTACGGCCCCGAATATGGCAATTTGATAATGGGACCACCTGGCGAGATGAGGAAACTCACTTGCGCGAAAACCCATCTCCTCTGCTGTAAATGGCGCTTCAAAAGGATATGGCTCTGCAGGAATATAGGCGAAACTCGAATTCCTTGGCGTATCGATAGATGGATCGAACATTGCGCGATCCTCTTGCGTCATATTCTCGACGTCACGCCACGTTTGATCCGCGAACGAATTTGGAACTGCCAAAGCAAACGATAGGTAGGCTGCGCACGATATTGGAATTATTTTTTTCATAATTGCTGAAATATTTTTACCCCGCGGCGTACGAACTTTGCCCGGCGCCGACCTATTGTAAATACAGGTTGCCTCGGCGCACCCATAGCGCGCCACGTAATGGCACAAACGCATCGACGATTCGACCTCCGAATTGAGTTTACGCCCCGCAAAATCGTTCTCGATCGCTGCCCATTGCTGCGTCACGACCATCGAATGTTTGGGGACCCCGAAATCGCCTGCTCGACCGAACGAAATATCCACTTATCAGTTTTTCGATCCAGCTCCGAGTGAGCGAGCCCGTCCGTACAACCGCAATAACGTCAAGATCGAACATACGCAATGCCGCGTCGTCATCGCCCGCTATCCGCTCGGAAAATCCTGCGGCACATACAGCGAATTAATTAAGCACGGATAATACTGGCCGATCCTCCCGAAGTCTCAATATTCTCCTTGATATCTCCCGTAGCATTCAGAACCCCGCCATCGCCATCGTGTGAGATAGCTCGCAACCGAATGATTGGTCACAAGGTTTTGGCTATTCCTAACAGACGGCTGCGTTGCGCAATTGGCGGCAGTGTGCCGGGCAAAGCGTCTACCGTCGATTCACCATTCGACACGCTACTAGCACTCCTTATAACCACCCGAGGAACCGCAAGAGACTGGACCATGCGCCGCAAGTCGGGCGACCTTGGATCCAAGCACCCCTAGAAAAATGCAATATCTGGCCTTCCAGAAACCTGTATATCTCATGTAGGGGTGCTGCCCCGGCAGAAAACATGAAGAAGAACTTGGACTTTCGAAGAAGCATTACCCGTGTTCTGGGACGACTCCAACGAAGATGATGGAATGACGAAGGACGGTCAGCCAACAAACCAAAACGCCCATCCCGCTACCGCAACGCCGTTCGAAGAGATACCGCTCACCCAGTCCATCAAAAAACAACCAAACTCACCGGTCCCGGAAAGGGCTAACTTATTGGAATGCTGGTTATTTCCTAACCAGGAAATATTTAACTATATAATAATTATATATTTCAGTATTATACGCCACATATCTAATTTATTTATTAGATATATTTGAAACGAACGGAAACCGTCGGTCGACTAGTGAGTGATGAAGAATGTCCGGACCCAATTGCCTTCCAAGAGCAAGAATCCGTCTGCTGGTATGGCTGCTTGCTTGCTCACCTTTAACCAACGCGGCCCTGCTTGAAGAGGTCCGCACGGGTACCAACGACGAACGCACACGGGTTGTATTCGACATTGACACAGCGGTGACCTACCGCGCCTTCTCCCTATCGGATCCTGAACGCGTTGTCATCGATTTTGAAGACTCGAGCGTCGCACGCAGCACCTCGCTGCGCTTTCCAGATACCAAAGACGCACCTATCACGGGACTGCGCTATTCAACTCGCGGAGATAGAAACCTGCGTGTCGTTTTGGATCTCTCGCGCAAAGTAGATCTCGAAGCCATGCAGCTCGAGTCAGGCGGCAAATACGGAAACCGCGTTGTCGTCGATCTATATGTTGCCACCGCTACTCGTGGGCGGCAAACGACGAGCAACGTCGTCTCTGAAACGGTTCGGCAAACGGATCGGTTGGCGCCACAAACTCGTACTACATCACAAATTCCCGCGTCGAACCCCATTGCGCCCGCGCTGGTCGATAGGCCTTCGGAGGTGGCGACGACGGATCCGAGTAAAGCAGACCCGGCTGGCGCAGTACTACGAGCTAAATCTAACCCCAACTCAGAGAATTCTTGGGGATCTGCTCTAATAAGTAAAATCGACGAGAAGATGGCGACGTTTAATCCGATCGGAAAGTATTTCAGAAAACCGATCGAGCGAGCCATTCCCAGGTTCGAAATAAGTGGTTTCATGCGCCAATCGTCGGACATGCTTATAGCAGAAAGTGGAACGGTGGGCTTCCGGCAACAAGACTATCGATTCCTCCAACTGCAGAACTTATTTGAGTTGGAAGCCAACTACCACGTAACGGACGGCATTGACGTAAGAGCTGTAGGGCATTCGTTGTATGACGGCGTTTACGATTGGCAAGATTCCAAAGGACTCTTCGCCGACAGTACAAACCGCACAGCTGAACTTTATCACAGCGGCGAGCGCGTCCTACGAGAACTCTTTGTCAGCTATCGTAAACTCGGGTTTGATTTGAAGCTTGGTAAACAGCAAATCGCCTGGGGCAAGATGGATGGGCAGTTCATCGACTTGATCAACGGCATGGACCGTCGCGAAAGTGTCCAGCTTGAGACAAGCGACTTCGAAACTCGCCGCTTGCCCACTTGGATGCTGAACAGTACTTTCTTTTTTGGATCGACAACCGTACAAACGCTGTACATCTTTGATTTCGAGCACGACCGTCAACCTGAACTAGGCTCGCCTTGGGCTTCTCCGTTGGTGTCGCCGACTACCACTAACATCGTGCTGAAACCTATTCGTCCGAAACATAATGTTTTCCGCGACCACGAGTACGCAATCCGGGTTGATCGTACCTACGGCGCGCTGACCTACGGCGCAATGTATATGTACGGTTGGGATAAGAATCCGGTTGATCGCGTTATAGGCACAGCATTAAATGAAGGTGAACGGGTACTGCGCATCCAACCGAGACATGAACGCTTACATCATTTCGGTATCACCGCAGACTATGCGATGACGTTTGAAAACGTACCCTTCGTTGGAAGCCTGCCGACTGTCTTTCGTGTTGAAAGCCTATACACCAACGGTGTGCGCTTTTCCGATTCACAGAAGCGGACGTTGGCTTTATCAGGTCGCACTGACGGGACGTCAAAACGCGACACTATTCGGGCAGCTATCGCAATCGAATTTGCACTACCGCACCGAACGACTCTATTGTTTCAACCCTCGTGGTACCAAACAATAAATTACACGCCGACCCTCGGTGCTGGCTTTGGGGGCGGTTTCGGCGCGAAGTGGACGCTGATACCCGTTGTGTTCTTCGCGCGACCGTTCGCTTTCTCTGGAGACCGCCTCTCGCTCGACATTACTGCATTACCGACGATCAGCGGTTCTGGGGTTGGTTGGGGCGGACTAAAAACTAAAACGCGACTCAGTTACGATCTGTCTCAATTTGTAAAGGCAAGAATGATTTACACCGGCTATGATCTCGCTGATAGCGCAGACGTTTACGGCGCCTACGGCAGATGGGACAACTTGGGTTGGGAGCTAAGTTACGAATTTTAGAGTAGACCACGCTTGACGGAGCTTGGCGTAGACAAACGCATTAAACGCCACGCGCAACGTATTCCGCTAGGCGACAACTACACGTGGGACAACCAGAAAACATGACCCGCCAGGGTGTCCTGCTCTACCGGCCATCATAATTGTCGCGAAACCGGACAAAGGAATCGACACCAAACCCCTGACCAGACATCGACCTGGACGTTGTCAGGGCGGGAGACAAAGGCGCGGGCGGACCGCAGCCGTTATCCAGAATCAGCGTTAGGTGGATGCGCATCGCTTCGCGCATCCACGCACAAGGCCTTGGATACTCAGGTCATCGCGCGCGTCCACGACACGCGAGTCGACGACAGGAAATTTCATTCTTCCGGGATTGGTCACCACATCGACGCGTTCCACCACCTCGATCTAACCTTGCCGGATAAAGGACACGCAGCGATCCGCCATCGGGTAGCGGCTGGTTAGGATGACATCTAAACACACACCGAGTTGCACGTTACCCGCATAGGCGGCCGCTGGGTGGGCAAGGGTTAAGGTATTGCGTTGCCTGTCGTCAGTGAAAACGAGCAGCGATTCGTCGGCCACCCGGAACAAATGCTCGACGAGCTTCGCGCGCAAAATCGTGTAGTCGACATGCAATGGCACCTCCAAGCTGATCCCGCGGCCACTCGGCAAGGCATCCGCACAGCGCGCCGCAGACGAGGATCGGGGCTCGTCTTACTGTTGCCGTGGTCATCATTGCGCGTTTGGGGCAGTTCGAAGCCGAACGGAACGGAACGAAGCAATAGCAAAGGCCTGAGGCGTCGGCTCAAGCACACGCAACACGGAATTTCTGGCGGAAAATTTCGCCACCATGCGCTATAAAATTAGCGCAGACGCAGCGCCTGGTTAATTGAGTTTTAAGTTTCGATTCGATCAACGAACTCCTCGCCCAGTCGCGCTACGAAATCGAGCGCCTCTTGATCCTTTGTTGCAGAAAAAAGCTCGCCCTTCGATCGCTTAGGAAATAACACGACGAGCCGGTCGACCCCTAAATCGGCGAAGCGCTTAGCACTGTCCAGATTGAAATCAGCCGATGGCGTTACGCTGATTTCAAGCTTACCCAGGGACGCCGGCCGTTCGAGCTGGCTTGCGGCCAAGCGCAAACCATCCAGGCATTTTGCCGTGCCCTCGAGATCGAGACCGTAGCCATACCAACCCTGCGCGTGGGTCACGCTGCGCTCAAACGCGCCGGCGACATGCCCACCAAAGACCACTGGGGGACCCGGTTGTTGTAGCGGACGCGGTCGCGCCTGGACGCCGGAAAATGAAACGAATTTACCCGTGTAGCTCGGCGCTTCCTCCGACCAAATGGCGCGCATCGCTTCGAGATATTCGAGCGAGCGCGCCGCTTTGTCTGCAAACGGAATACCAAGTGCGTCGAATTCGCTTTTCAGATAACCAATGCCGACGCCGAACATAATCCGCCCGTTTGATAACACATCGAGGCTCGCGATTTCCTTGGCCAGCACTAATGGGTTGCGCTGAGGCAGGATAATGATGCCGGTCCCGAAGCGGATGGATTTTGTCTGCCCCGCGAGCCACGCGAAGCAAATATTCGGATCGAGCATCGGGTAGTCCGCTGGCAGCGGCGACGGCGCGACTCTCGGTTCCGGTAGCACGATATGTTCACCAGCCCACAGCGATTCAATCCCCGCCGCTTCGGCGAATTGGGCAACCTTGAGCGCGCGTGCGGGATCACTGAGGGCCCCCATGTTGATACCAAATAGAGCGATTTTCATAATTGACCTCATTAGGTGTAGGGCCTGAGCCTTAGCCAGGTATGGCGACCCGTCGATGGAACCGAGTAAACCCCAAGATTACGCACAAGACCGCGCTCCCGCAAACGAAGCCCAACAGTGCATCAAGTCGTTCAAAGGGGGCGGATTTATTTGCGAGTTTACTTTCTCTCCAAATAAGCTAGTCCCCTTTGGTCTCAGGGTGATGCCGGATCGAGGTCATTCTACGCGGTAACCGGCGCCACGCGACCGTCCGAAAGCAAGTTTGTGCCGACCCTCAGAGTGCTATAAGCGACCGCGCACTAACGGCCGAGGCTGTGTGAAAACTATTTTCTATTTCCAAAAGTGGGGCGGGTAGACGCAACTGATCCTGAAATAAACAGAGCGATCCCTAATTCCAATCTGGTACTGATCCAGAGTGGGAAATAATTTCAAGGTCGAAGGGATTTCCCGAGTTTTTACACAGCCTCGGCCATTAAGCGACGTTCAGACCAATCGCATTAGGGGGCTTTAGCGAGCCTCGGACGCTTAGCCGCAGCGTAAGGCCAGCAACGTCTGAAAATTTAGTAGCTCAAAGTGAGCTATGCATCGAGCTGAATTCGTTAACTGATCAGTTCCCGCCGTTTTACGGATTGGGGCGTCGGACTACCAGCGCAATGAGACTATGGCACAAGGTTCCGCGATACCTTTTAATTCGACGGAACGAACCTCGCTGCATGACCGAGTAGATTCTGCTGTCTCAATTGTCTCGTGGCTAACCAATATTTCGTTGGCTTCAGCTAAAGCACCGATGCGCGCAGCGTGATGCACGCCTTTACCGCTATAACCCGCGGCATCGCTGGTCGCCTCGGCAAGGTGCGCGCCGATTCTGACGGCCGGAGAAAAACCGTGTTCCTGCCTGTGCAGCGTCAACTCCTGCTGGATCATGATCGCGCAATCGAGCGCCGAGTCGACTGATTCGAACGCAACGAAAAATCCATCGCCCGCATGATCAATCTCCTCCCCGCCATGTTGTGAAAATGCGCCGCGCAGCACCTGGTCATGCCAGCGTAAGAGATTTTGCCAGGCGGCATCGCCCAGTGCCGAGAGCAGGTTCGTCGAACCCACGATATCGGTGAACATAAACGTTCGCGTCGCGCGAATGGTCGTTCCGTTCCTGGCCGAGCGGGCTTTATCGAACTCTTCCAGCATGCGACGGGCGCGTAGTGCATCGGGTTCGGCGCCCAGACGTTCAAACGCCGTTAGCGCTGCGCGCGTCTCGATCTGTGCTTCGTCTGCCCGCCCGGTGCCGCTCAGGATCTCCGCGAGTGCGAGTCGGGAACGCGCCGCCTCGAACGGTGCCGGCAGGTCCGACCATACTCGTATCGATTCGTGGAGGGTGGTTTCTGCAAGTTTCACATCGCCCTCTGCACCGAGTACGCGTCCATGAGCCTGGAGAGATGCTGCTGAAATCGCAACCGTGCCGTACGCTGCGGCAATGTCCAGCAACTCATCAGCTGCGCGGCGCGCATCGTTAATTCGCCCGGCCGCGAGCGCAATCTCAACCTCGGACGGCAACAGGCGCGCCCGCGCCGGGCGATCCCAGGTCTTGACCGCCAGCGCCGCCGCCGAAAGAAATGATGATGCGGCTTCGATATCGCCCTGGGCAAGACACAGCAGCGCGCGCCCTAGTTGGGGAGAGCGCCCCAGGTCTTCGGCGTGGCGGAAGGCTTCTTCTGCCGCATCATATCGGCCGCGATTCACGCGCATGGATCCGATTTCCTCATGCACGGTCGCGACGTGACTTGGTTCCGCACTGGCTAAATTCGTCACCTGATCAGCGGCAGCTTCCGCCGCATCCCAGTGTCCGTTTATTTTCTGAATATGGATCCGATGGAATCGGCAATCTCCTGGGAAATCGCGCATGCCGGGTCTATGCGCACACTGCTCCGCGGCATCCGTCCATTGGGTTGCCCGACGGAGATCACCGACGCGCTGGCAAGCAGAAATAGTCGTGCAGTAAATCGTTGCCGTGGTCCAGGGTGCAAGCCCGCCGCCAATGGCAGACGCCATGCTCTCGTCGATACACGCCGTCCCTTGCGCAATCTCACCCATACGCAGGAGTACGGCGCCCTCGGTGTTCAGCGCTGACGCCTGCAGGTCAGCATCGTCCAACCGTTGACCAATCGCAAACGCACTCCGGGCCTCCTTGAGCGCCTCTTCGAGTTTGCCCTGCGGTGCATAGAGATGAGCAAGAGCGTCAGCAAATAGGCCGTGCTCGTGACATTCCGGCTGTTCGTTAAGTAAGCGCTTCGCCTTTGCCAACCAACCGCTGGCGACCGCCTCGTTGTGTTGCATAAAATAAGCCCACACCAACTGCATGGCCACGCGAGCAGCGGCGCACGGGAGGTGCGCGTCGTTGTACAGGGCAAAACTGGATTCTCGAAAACGGATGCACTCGAGCGGTCGGCCAACCCAGAAAGCCGCCTCGCCAAGCGCTTCCAAATCCTGCGCCGTCAGCTGTTCCGGTTGTTCAAACGCGGTGAGTAAGGCGTACCCCGCCTCCCAGTCGTATGCTGCAAGCGCCGCGCGACCAGCGACGAGGCTGTCTGCAGTCACGGTGACGGCGAACCCGGCATTAATTCTCCGCTGCCAACCAGATTCAATTCCGGCATCACGAACGTCGACGGCAGGTCACAATACTTCGGAAGATCGTCCAAGATATTAATTACTGCCTTGCTACAGAATAGGTGCATGGTTGGCGCAAACGGAAATGTTGGCAGCATGGGAGCGCAGACGGCGACGTGCGGGGGATCGGATTTGTCGCGAAAAGCGCCGATGTGGCCGCCGCAGCGCGCGCACCATGTCCGCGGGGTCGCCTGAATTCTGCCGAAGTTAGCCAGCTCTTCTTTGCCCTTGGTAATGGCGACCGCTTCGTATGGCCACGTGATGAACGACGTTACGGGCGTCGTCGACCACTCGCGACAGTCCGGACAGTGGCAATAGCCCGAGAAAAGCGGGTCACCTCGGACTTCTATATGAACGGCGCCACAAAAACAGTGGCCGGAGTGGACGTCATCAGTCATTCGTGGACCCTTTGTTGATTCGTTTTGAAGTTTCTAAATTGCCTCAGGACTGCCCGAAAACCGGGGTATTACGAAAGCGAATCGAGAGACGGCGACCGCCGCAAGACGTTGTCGAGTATAGGGTGAATGAATGACGTTTGTAACGCAACTTCACCAAGTGCTCACAGCAACCGAGCAAATATCGGAACCCGACACTTAACCGCTCCTTCTCTCGCCAATGCTACGATCATTGCCGGCAGGCCCGACGAACCCGTCGACGAGGGTCGGTTGTGCGTACATTTCCGTCAATTGAATCGCAATATCGTCTGATCGTGTGGTGCTCAAAAACGGTCGTGCGTATTCCGTCTGAAGTCGATCACTGATTCCGGCGCAAGCCGATCACTCATTCCGGCTGAAGCCGATCACCATTTCCAGCGCAAGCCGATCACTGATTCCAGCTGAAGCCGATCACTTTTCGGGTTTTGCCGGAATGTGGTTTCGGCATTGAGGGAGCACTAGCGAGAGCAGGATAAAGCGAAGGCCGAAGTGGGCGTCCAGATCGTCGAGCGCACCA
>JBLFWZ010000084.1:0-16004 GCA_047611905.1 Gammaproteobacteria bacterium
TGTTTTCCATCAGCTGCCACGACGGTTCTTTTCTCGCCGCCCATGCGGGTGGTGGATAAGCTGAGATCCACATCGAGTGTCGTTTCGGCTAGATCGCCGTGGAGTAAACTTAGATACGTTTTTGCGCTGCCAGGATCGGAAATTTGATCTTGAAGGTGCCTGAGGCTCGGGTAGTTCTTGGCAAGCAAAAGACAGCCCGAGGTGTCGCGATCAAGTCGATGAACGAGCTCGATTTCTGGGTTGTTCGGACGTAGGCGACGCACGACGTCGATGACGCCAAACCGTAGACCACTGCCGGCGTGAACAGCGAACCCAGCTGGCTTGTTGATAACTAAGGTTGCGTCGTCTTCGAACAGAATCGAACGGCTAATCTGGTCGATCTTCTGAGCACCTATGAGTAGTTCGCCCGGTTCGACGAGTGTCATCGGTGGTATACGAATACGATCCGCTGTGACGAGTTTTCTGTCGGGGCGCGCTCGCGATCCATTTACCCGCACCTCCCCTCGCCTAATAATGCGGTAAATGAATGATTTCGGTACATTTTTCAACAACCCCGTTAAGAAGTTGTCAAGCCGACGTCCGTTTTCGTTAATGCTTATTTCGTGCGTTATTACACTCGTTTTTGACATAAGCTGATTCGTCTCTCTATAGACGTAGATTGCCGCGGTTAGTGAACACTGTTATATTCGCCGGGCGCAGTTGCAGAGCCTTCCTCTGGAAGAATAACGCAATAGCGCCAAGCAGTTAGCGAGATAAGCGAGAATATTTTAGCAAATTGTCGCTAACCGACGATCATCGGACTTACATCAGCGGCAACGGCGCGCACGCCAGGTCGCTGCACTTTTCGCCGACGATTGTTCACGCGGACGCGAACAACGGCAAAACGCCGATAAGTCCTCAGCATAAACTGCTTGGCCTGCGTATGTACTGTAAGAAATTGATGGACTCATATTATTACGCGAAGGGTCTGCGTTAAACAGATAAACCCGTCGTGTTCATAGGCTCCTTAAGCTCCGTCGCAGGAACGAACACTGTCGTATACGACCGAATCGCGGTGCACAACGGTGGGCGAGCTGGGTGCTATAGCTAGGAATTTTGCAATGAAAAGAATGCTGATTAACGCAACTCAGGCGGAAGAGTTGCGTGTCGCGTTGGTTGATGGCCAACGTCTCTACGATTTGGATATCGAAGCCACTGGCCACGAACAAAAAAAATCCAATATTTATAAAGCACGAATTATGCGCATCGAGCCCAGTCTCGAGGCGGCATTTGTGGATTATGGCGCGGAGCGCCATGGGTTTCTGCCACTGAAAGAGGTCTCTCGATCGCTATTCAAAGAGCAACCCAAAAGCGGCAGCCGTATAAACATCAAAGAGGTTCTCGACGAAGGGCAAGAAATTGTCGTCCAAATCGAGAAAGAAGAGCGTGGCAATAAGGGCGCGGCACTAACGACTTTTATTTCGCTGGCCGGCCGCTACCTCGTTGCAATGCCGGACAATCCGCGTGCAGGCGGCGTTTCGCGCCAGATTGAGGGCTCGGATCGAGACGAAGCGCGAGAAGCGATGGCCGCGTTGGAAATTCCCGATGACCTCGGATTGATTTTAAGAACAGCCGGCATTGGCAAGTCGTCGGAAGAATTACAGTGGGATCTGGATTATTTGCTTCAATTGCGTGACGCAATTGATGATGCATCGGTCGATCGCAAAGCTCCTTACCTGATTTACCAAGACCAAAACGTCATTATCCGCGCGATCCGCGACTATTTACGCAGCGACATCGCCGAAATTCTCGTCGACGATCAGGCTCTATTCGAGCAAGCGCACGACTTCATGCAGCAAGTTATGCCGCACAATTTGGAAAAGCTGAAACGCTACGACGACCCTGTGCCGTTGTTTACGCGTTACCAAATAGAAAGCCAGATTCAGACCGCCTTTAGCCGTACTGTGCGTCTCCCTAGTGGCGGATCGATCGTGATTGAACCGACCGAGGCGCTCATTACGATCGACATCAACTCCTCCAAAGCAACTAAAGGGAGTGATATCGAAGACACTGCGTTTCAGACAAACCTTGAGGCAGCTGACGAAATTGCTACGCAACTTCGCCTACGCGACTTGGGTGGCCTGATCGTAATCGATTATATCGACATGCTCGCGTCGAAAAATCAGAGATCCGTCGAAAACCGCCTTCGCGATGCCGTAAAAGTTGATCGAGCGCGCGTGCAGATCGGCAAAATTTCGCGTTTCGGATTGCTTGAGATGTCGCGCCAAAGAATCCGCCCGTCGCTTGCAGAATCGTCGCACGAGTTATGCCCGCGCTGCGAAGGCGTCGGCACCATTCGCAATACACAGTCAACTGCGCTTGTCGTACTACGCATTATTGAAGAAGAGTCGATGAAAGACTCGACGGCAAAAATAATGGCGCAAGTGCCGATCGACGTGGCAACGTATCTTACGAACGAGAAGCGTCTAGACATCAGCGGAATCGAAGAGCGTCTGAAAGTGACGATCCTGGTTATCCCGAACCAGAACCTCGAAACCCCGCACTACAACGTCGAGCGTATCCGCGAACAAGAAGCGAAGAAAATCGGCGGTAGTGAAAGCTACGAGCTGCTTACCGACGCCGAAAGTCCCGTTATGGACCACCGAAAACTTGAGACGCCGACAGCCGAGCAACCGGCCGTCAAAGAGCTCAGTCGGAATACTCCAAAGCCCAAATCTCAGAAGGCCGGTACGGCGGCTAATAAAGGCCTAATGAGCCGCTTTTTCGGACTATTTTCGGGCACTGCAGGTACTAGTGCTGCGGAAAAATCCGGTTCGGATGTTCGCAAGCAACCCGTCGATCAAAATGCGAGCCGGCGCAACGGTAGTAATCGAGGTCGTCGAAATCCGCGCAATGACGATCGGCAACAATCGAGCAACGCGAAACCGAAATCCGAGCCTCGAAGTAATCAATCGAACAAGAACAGCAACCCCAATCGTTCCACGGAGGGTCGCGGCCGCGGCCGCGGACCGCGCAAAGACAACCAGCAGTCCGACAATAATAACGAATCGAATAACGCAGTGCGGAATTCGGCCCGACGTTCGGCATCAGGACGTAGGGATCGCAACACAGAGGACGCGACGAATAATTCGGCCGACAGCACGCCTAACAAAGTAACGGACGAGGCCTTGAAAAACTCAACGGACAACGCGGGCAGCGAGAACCCCGTGCAGCAGCCGCAAACGGTCGTCGCTGAAAGCCGAGAAGACTCTCGGCCGCCAGACGCTGGGCAAATCAAGGAGAATGCCTCAGAAACCGCCCCGCAGGACGTAACTGTATTAGGCAATCTTTCAGGGGGGGCTTCAGAACAGCCGGCACGCAACGAGGGAAATAAAGCCGAACAGTCCAATAGCAAGGCACCCGAAAGTGATGATTTAGGAAACCGCGTGTCGCCACAAACTGTGTCTGCGCCGAAGTCGCCTGAAGTCGTTGCCGCGCCCGCGACGGTACGCCAACCGCCGATCCCAAAACCCGTTGCACCGTCAACCGACGGACCAGTGCAACCGTCGATGTTTGATAACGAACACGACCTCGGTAATCGAGAGCCGTAGAAGACTCTGCCTAATTTGCCTTCGCAAGCTGCGAGTTAGCGCTTAACTCGCGAGTCTTGTGAAACGAAATCTCCGGCCAACGTTCTTCGGTTAATTGCAAATTCACCGCACTCGGTGCCATGTAGGCGATGAAATCGCCTCCATCCAGTGCAACGTTGTCTGCAAGTTGCCGACGAAATTTATCGATCATTGTGGGATCTTCACAAGAAACCCAACGCGCCGTTTGATATGGTGCCGGCTCAAAGATGCAGTCGACGTTGTACTCGTGCTTTAGCCGCCAACTGACGACATCAAATTGAAGTACTCCTATCGCACCGATCACGAGTTCATTCCTCTGCGTCAATCTGAATACTTGGGCCGCCCCTTCTTCGCCGAGTTGAGTTAACCCTTTGAGTAATGCTTTGCCGCGTAATGGATCTTTAGAACGTACGCGGCGGAATAATTCGGGCGCGAAACTCGGTACGCCTTGGAACGTCATGGATTCACCTACAGTGAACGTGTCTCCGATTTGAACCGTGCCATGATTGTGAATGCCTATAATATCTCCGGCCCACGCGGTTTGCGTATGATCGCGTCCACGGGCCATAAAGGTTAGCGCATTAGCAATCGGCATATCGCGTCGAGTACGTACGTGGTGAAGTTTCATGCCTTGTTCGAACTGCCCGGAACAAATTCGGAGAAACGCTATCCGGTCCCGATGTTGTGGATCCATATTGGCTTGTATTTTAAACACGAAGCCACTAAAGGCATCGCAATCTGGCTGGACCGTACCAACATCAGTTAATCGTGGCTGCGGTGGTGGCGCGATCGAAATAAAGAAATCCAATAACTCCTGAATCCCGAAGCTTCGCAAGGCTGAGCCAAAAAACACCGGCGTTTGAAGCCCCGCTCGATAAGCGGAAATATCGAAATCGTTGCCCGCGCCTTCAATGAGTTCCATTTCTTCGGTCAATGTACCGAGGCCCTCGTTACCGAAGTGCGCGGCCGCTTCAGGGTCGTCAAGACGATACCCAGCATTTTTTAATGACGCTTTCGATGACGACGTTTCGCGGTGAAAGGGAATCAAGCGATTTTCTGGCAGATGATATATGCCAGCAAAGTGCTGGCCCGAACCTAACGGCCACGTTACCGGCGCGCATTGAATGTCGAGTACTTGTTCAATTTCGTCGATAAGCTCCAGCGAGTCTCGTGCAAATCGATCCATCTTGTTGATCAAGGTGATGACGGGCGTTTTTCTTAAGCGGCAGATCTCAAGTAATTTTATTGTGCGATCTTCGACGCCTTTAGCAGCATCAATCACCATTAGCGCGGAATCAACTGCGGTTAAGGTGCGGTAGGTGTCTTCTGAAAAATCTTCGTGCCCCGGCGTATCCAATAGGTTAATGACGCAGCCCGCATATTCGAATTGCATCACAGATGACGTTACCGATATGCCGCGTTGCTGTTCGATCTCCATCCAGTCCGAGGTCGCGTGACGCTGGCTTTTCCGTGCTTTCACGGCGCCTGCGGTATTTATGGCGCCACCAAAAAGCAGCAATTTTTCCGTAATCGTAGTTTTCCCGGCGTCCGGATGCGAGATTATCGCAAAGGTTCGACGCTTATCAATGTCACTCTGAACGCTCATTTTGACTCCACTTGATGCTCAAGAATCGCATACGCAACCGCATACTCACGTTCATCTGCCATGGTGATGAAGCTTGCGCTGATATTTTCTTGCGCCGCTAGGTCCGCGACATGATTTGAAAATACAAGCGATGGTTTTCCAGAAGGCTCATGTACCACCTCTATTTGCCGCGGCGATACGCCTTGCTTAAAGCCTGTTCCAAACGCTTTTGAAACGGCTTCTTTGGCAGCGAAACGCATCGACAGAAAACGCACCGGATTACGGCTCTTCGCAAAGTGCTGGAGTTCAGTTGGGCCAAGAATTTTATCGGCGAAGCGTTGCTCCCAACGCTCGTAAGCTCGTTCTATGCGCACCACTTCAACAATGTCTACGCCAATTCCGTAGATCACGACAATCTATCTCCTAGGTTAGTTTTAACTCTTTGTTCAGCTTCAGCCGAGTCGTCGAAGCGTATTTGCGCTACGGTCGCGCGACAGATACTCATTTTGACGAGACCGAGTATCGATGTTTTTCTAGCAACGTTCTGACAACTAAGTCCGAGACTGGCGTAGACTTTCAAATTAGATAGTCCTACAGCAGCCACATCTGAAGGGTGTTCGCGATTCAGGCGTGCTCGAAGTGTGTCTCGCGCTAAGCGGACGCCAAACCTCTTAACATTGCGACTATCGTCTCGCACATAAGCCATAGGGCCATCTGCGCGCGCTTCGGCGACAATTAGGCTTGCGTAGGCGGGTCCCCGATTTCGCATCTCTTGAGGCTGACGCATCGAGGCGGTGTCGCCAGCATTGACACCAAGCAGCATTGTTGGATCCCCTCCGCTTGAGCGCTTTTTGCCTGTAACTGTCGGAGGGCGCGTAGTCTACCCGCAACCATGCGCTTGCGATAGCGACAAGAAATCCACCGCTATTTCTTAATCTAGGCAATCCCCCCAATTAAATGTCAGAACCGGATCTAGCGGTTATCGCTGGGTACTTGACGCTTTGCAGGAGACTTTCTAAAGAAGGTACGTGACGCGAGTGGCCGGTCACCAATGTAATGCTGGAGGACATAGCGCATGAGCTTTTTTGCTTCATGCAATTCGACGCTATGAAAAGGTCCCATGCGCGACAATGCAATTAGCGTTTTACCAGTGATCCTGACACCAGACTCTGTGTCGCTGGCTAACCGAGGACCTTGCTCGACGCCGTACTGATACATTTTTTCAGGAGCAATTTCTGCCCCGCTTTCGCATTCGCAGTCTAACTGCAAGCCATAACCACAAGCATCTAAAAGCGATTTTTCAAAGCGACGCAATATCGGTTCAATCTCCTCGGTAGTCGAGTTCAATGCAGTCAAAGTTCTTTCATAGAGCGCGTAAAGTTCAGGATTCGGATCCTGTCGAATCGTCATGCGCATGGTTAATTCGTTAACATAGAAGCCGCTGAACAAACGTTCACCAGCCAGGTGAAGTGTCGGTCCAACGGGTTCGAATTTAACCAAGGTGCGTAGTTCGGAGCGGCCGCTCCAGGAAACTTGATAGCGCTGAAATGCCTGGAGAACTCCGCCGCCCCGCTTGCGGCCGCGCGCACCACCTCGCGCGATGACCCCAATGCGTCCATATTCTGCCGACCATAGCTCGAGAATCAGGCTGGTTTCGCGAAACGGACGGCGGTGTAATACGTAGGACGGATGCAGGTTCGGGCCCACGAGCGTCTCTAATCGTTCAAATTTAATTCGCGCAAGGCATTAATGTCATCGGTCCATTTGCCTTTTATTTTTACCCAGGTCTGTAGATAAACGCGTCGATCTAATAAGACTTCAATGTCTTTCCTGGCGGACGAGGCAATTGCTTTTAATCGGCTTCCCTTAGCGCCGATTACGATCCCTTTCTGCCCTTCGCGTTCCACCCAAATTTCGGCGTCGATGTCTATATGAGACCCGGCATCTGAGAATTTCGCGATGACGACTGAGACTGTGTACGGGAGTTCTTCACCGAGACCACGAATTAATTTTTCGCGAAGTAATTCGCCGACAATAAAACGCTCTGTATGCGGTGTCACCTGATCATCTGGGAACTGATGCGGGCCCGCCGGTAGCTTAGCGCCGACGACTTGCACAAGTGCCGCGACATTATCGCCCGTGAGACTATTCGTTGGTAAGATTTCATCAAAAGCGAGGCGCTGCTGATATACACCTATTAACGGTAACAACTGTTGTTTGTTTACGACTTGATCATGTTTATTCAAAACGAGGATTTTCGGGCGTTCTAGATGCTCGATGAGCGCAATGACCTTCGCATCGTCTTTGTGCCAACCGCGCGCATCGGCGACCATTATAACGACGTCGACATCGCTTAAGGCCGCATCGATCTGACGATTCATTACCCGGTTAATTTGTCGTTGCGGCCGATGCTGCCATCCAGGCGTATCGACAAATATCATTTGCACGTTCTCGATCGTGCGGATGCCTAGAATTTGATACCACGTTGTCTGCGGTTTGCGCGAGGTGATGCTAATTTTTTGCCCGACGATACGATTCAATAGGGTTGATTTACCCACGTTCGGGCGGCCTACAATGGCAATTGAACCGCAACGCGATAATGTGTCACTCATGGTGCGTCACCCTCGAGTTTTTCAAGCATTAACGCGGCGGCTTTCTGTTCCGCGATGCGGCGACTCTTTCCAACCGCACTTACAACCCCACTTTGAGATTCTACCTGGCATTGAATAGTGAACCGTTGATCGTGCGCAGGCCCTGTGACTTCCGCCGCGTTATACGTTGGGAGCGGGTTGCCTTGCGCTTGAAGAAATTCTTGCAAGCGCGTTTTTGCGTCCTTGCGATTGATGCTCGGGTCGATGTCTCGCAGCACAGTCGCGAACCAAATCGAGATCTGATCCGTGCAGGCGGCCAGCCCACCGTCTAAATATATTGCGCCAATGAGGGCCTCCAACGTGTTGGCAAGTATTGAATCTCGTCGCCAGCCGCCACTTTTTAATTCACCTTCGCCGAGTACGATATGTTCCCCGAGATCTATGCTCCGAGCAACGTCGGCCAATGTTTCTTTATTAACTAAGGTTGCACGGATCCGCGTTAGTTGTCCTTCATCCGCATTCGGAAACTTACGAAAAAGATACTCGCCGATAATCTGACCCAGCACCGCATCGCCGAGGAATTCGAGACGCTCGTTGTTAATTCGAGCACTGCTACGGTGGGTTAATGCGAGGCGCTCGAGGTCGCTGTCAACGAAAGCGTAATTCCAAGCCGCACCCACGTTCGTCAAGATCTTGGCCAGGATGTTGTCAGTCCGATACGACCGTGCCTAATTTCAGGGATTTGCTGTAATTAAGCACGACATCGAGTTCCGCAAACAATGGCCCGCGAATTTCATAATCGAGACTCATGACTTTACCCTTTCCGGATTTCATCTTTTTCACCTTTAACAGTTTTTCGAATTCGACTTCTCCCCAACGCCGAACTTCGGACACTTCAAACTGCCGCATGATTAATTTCGATATCTGACGTTTACTCATACGTGCTGACTCTGCCTGCCCCGCAACTTTTTCTAAAGCGAGATCCACTTTGATTCTTTCGTTATACAGCGGGAATAGTTTCATACCTGTAACCGCGACCATCCCAAAAATGACGCACGTATAAATTAGTCCACTAACAGTTATGGCACCGCTCGAATGTCGTCTCTTCATTGGCTTTCTCCCGCTCGCTATCGGTACAATAAAATTCATCGCCGAGTCTAAACGCACGATGGTCGCTGGCGACTGTTGCTGGTGTGCGTACTTTACCGTATTTTCGAACCTATTCGCGCTAATTCAGGCCCTCGGTCCCAGTTCATCCAAATCATAAACGCCCGGCCTACAAGATTTTCGTCGGGCACATAGCCCCAATATCGTGAATCGCGACTATTATCTCGATTGTCGCCCAAGACGAAATAGTTACCCGCAGGGACAACACCAGAAAAAGACGGGTTATTGGCTCGCGGGGTCAGCAATATTTCATGGGAGTAGCCGAGCAGGTCTTCGTTTGCGAGTTTCGCGCCCGTATGTTGCGCGGATGATTTAAGGCCGACATAAGTGCTTATATGCTCGGATAAAACCTCGCCGTCGTTAATGTAGAGACGCCTGTCGCGAAACTCGATCTTGTCGCCCGGCAATCCGACTACCCTTTTTATGAAAGGCGTACTCGGGTCTTGAGGGTACCTAAATACAACGACGTCACCACGAGTTGGAACGCCGATATCGATGACTTTCTTATTAATCAGCGGTAAGCGTATTCCGTAGTCGAATTTGTTCACCAAGATAAAATCGCCCACCAGCAGCGTTGGGATCATTGAACCAGAGGGAATGCGAAACGGTTCGACGAGAAACGACCGCAAAATCAATACGACGAAAAAAATCGGAAAAAATGAACGGGCATAATCGACGATTATGGGCAAGCGGATTTCAGAGTCACTTTGCCCCGCTCCACCAACGTCGGTTGCAGATCGCCTGCGCGGGGCTAGAAAAATCGAATCAAACATCCAGATGGCCCCGCTCGCGGCAACTAGCAGCACCATAATCGCAGAAAAATCGAATATCACTTCTTTGTTCCTGAGCTTAGAACGGCCATGAATGCTTCTTGCGGGATGTCAACGGAGCGGACCCTTTTCATGCGCTTCTTACCCTCTTTTTGCTTTTCTAATAGTTTTCGCTTGCGCGAAATGTCCCCACCATAGCATTTGGCGGTTACATTCTTTCTTAATGCCTTGACGTTTTCGCGAGCAATGAATTTGGCTCCAATTGCAGCCTGAATCGCAATGTCGAACATCTGGCGCGGAATTATTTCGCGCATTTTACTCACTAAATCCCGCCCTTTCCGAATTGATTGGTCACGGTGGACGATCACGGATAAAGCGTCGACTTTTTCGCCATTTATTTGCAGGTCTACTTTAACCATTTCGGCAACTTGATACCGAATGAAGGTGTAGTCCATAGACGCATATCCCCGAGTAGCGGATTTAAGACGGTCGAAAAAGTCTATGACCATCTCGCTCATTGGTAATTCGAAGCTCATTGCAGTCTGATTGCCAATGAAATTCAATTTTGTCTGCACCCCACGTTTTTCGATGCAGAGATTCATAATGGCTCCAACATGCTCTTGCGGCGCAAGAATGTCAGTGCGAATTATGGGCTCTCGGATCTCAGAAATTAAGTTGGATGAAGGGAGCCGCGCCGGATTGTCTATGTGGTGGGTTTCACCGTCGGTGGTGACAACTTCGTAGATCACCGTGGGTGCGGTCGAGATCAGATCGATGCCGTACTCGCGTTCGATTCGTTCTTGAATAATCTCCATGTGAAGCATGCCGAGAAACCCGCAACGAAAACCGAAGCCAAGGGCTTCAGAAGTCTCCGGCTCGTAGTGCAACGCCGAATCGTTCAGGCGCAACTTTGCCAGCGCCTCCCGAAAAGCCTCATAGTCTGCGGAATCTATTGGGTAAAGACCGGCAAACACATTTGGTTTGGATTGCTTGAATCCGGGTAATGATTCTGTTGCAGAATTATTTGCCGTCGTAACCGTGTCCCCGACCGGCGCACCATCTATTTCTTTCACACCGCAAACGAGAAATCCGACCTCCCCGGCAAACAAGCGATCCTTGCGGATTCTTTTCGGGGTGAATATTCCAACTTGATCGACAGTCACGATCCGTCCAATCGAAAACATTTTAATTCGAGCGCCGGTTTCAAGCACGCCGTCGACTATGCGTACCAGCGAGACGACGCCAAGGTAGTTATCGAACCAAGAATCGATGATTAGCGCTTTTAGTGGCCCTTCGGGATCGCCGCTAGGCGGCGGTACTCGTGCGATTAGTTGCTCAAGTAATTCTGCGACGCCGATTCCAGTTTTCGCACTGATGTGCAGGGCTTCAGACGCGTCGATGCCGATAATGTTTTCAATTTCCTGAGCCACTCGATCGGGATCTGCCGCCGGTAGGTCGATCTTGTTCAACACCGGGATCACTTCCAATCCCTGATCCACAGCGGTATTGCAATTCGCCACAGATTGAGCTTCTACCCCTTGCGACGAATCCACGACTAACAATGCGCCATCGCACGCCGCCAGTGAGCGCGATACTTCGTAACTGAAATCCACGTGTCCGGGGGTGTCGATGAAATTTAATTGATAGGTCTCGCCGTCTGCAGCCTTGTGCTGGAGGCTAACGCTCTGGGCTTTAATCGTAATCCCGCGTTCGCGTTCCAAGTCCATTGAATCTAGAACTTGTTCGGCCATTTCTCGCTGCGCCAGGCCACCGCAAAGTTGGATAAACCGATCGGCCAAGGTCGATTTGCCGTGATCAATATGCGCGATGATGGAAAAATTTCTGATTTGTTGCATGTGGAATTTTGCGACTCTCTGCCGTCCAGCATAGTTATGCGACGACGGAGATCTGTTGAAGGACGCGCGATTCTATCCTAGAGCGCTCTGGCGTGACAGCACGCCGTTTTCGAATTGCCGTATCACTTGTGAGGCAGCGGACCATCGCTCGATTTCGCACGGCCGTTGCACGAGACCAGCTAAGCCGGCAATGTATCGTAGTCTAGGCACACAAATAATGTCAGGACCGTTCGAAGCCGAGATACGTCTCGATCTCGGCGGGGTCACAGTGACCCGAACAGATTTCGAATTCTCCGTCGGTCAGTACCGGAATTCGTAGACTATAACGCTCATATAAATGGGGGTCCGAGTCGATATCGATTTTTTCATATTTGAAGTTATTGCGCGGCTGCATTAGCTCTAGCGCCAAAACCAAATGATCGCACAGTCCGCACGCGCGACGCGTATAAACGGTTAGGGTTTTCGCTGTGCGATCGTCAGCCACCAGCAGGGATTTTCATGGCCATAAATAATGGGCTGCCTTGACGTTGAATAAGTACTGGCACGTTTGTGTCGGGTTTTAGTGCGTCAATAAGGGTGTTCAGCCCTGCTACAGATGCTACCGTCTTAGAATTCACCTGCAATATAATGTCCCCTCGTTGTACTCCAGCGTCCAAAGCGGGTCCGGGCTCGACCCCTTCAACTAAAACGCCGCCAGCTCCGACAAGCTTCAGCTGCTCTCGTTCCGTCTTTGTCAGGTCGCGGACTGTCGCACTTAATCGCTTGTTCTGATTCTTGTTTGTCGGCTGCCCTCCCCTTGCTACCTTCAACTGGTCGTCGTTCGGCAATATTCCGATAACTACCTCAAGCTGTTTCTTCGCACCTTCCCTGACGACTTCGACAGGTGACTTCTCGCCGATGGGCGCGGTACCAACGATTGGCGGTAGCTCTGACGAAGTATCTATCTCTTGCCCGTTAAATTTGACGATGACGTCGCCGGGCTTGAACCCTGCAGCCGCTGCGGGGCTATCAGGCAAAACTTTCGAGACCAGGGCGCCATGCGGTTTTTTCATTTTGAAGGAGTCAGCGAGCTCGCGAGTCACATCTTGAATCAATACCCCTAGCCATCCACGAGTAACGGCACCATTTTCGCGTAGCTGCGTATAAACATTCATCACCACGTCGATCGGTATTGCGAACGACAGTCCCATGAAACCGCCCGTGCGGCTATAGATCTGGGAATTAACGCCAATAACTTCGCCGTTTAAATTAAACAGCGGACCACCCGAATTCCCCGGATTTATCGCCACATCTGTTTGAATAAATGGAACATAATTTTCATTCGGCAGGCTCCGCCCCTTGGCGCTGACAATTCCAGCCGTTACCGAGTGGTCGAATCCGAACGGCGAGCCAATGGCAAGCACCCACTCTCCCACTCGCAAGCTACTCGACTTACCTAATTTCAAGGTCGGCAGCGGTTTTTCCGCTTCGACTTTCAGCACCGCAATGTCGCTACGTGGATCGGTGCCGACAACCGTAGCCACAAATTCACGGCGATCGCTAAGCCGAACAATTATCTCGTGCGCATCCTTAACAACATGAAAATTCGAGATGACGTATCCATCATCGGAAATTATGAAACCGGAGCCTAGCGAAGCATGAGGTTCGCTCCGACCGTAGCCACCTGGCGGTTCTTCTCCGAAAAACCGTCGAAAAAAATCCTGCAATGCACCTTCGTCACCGGGAGATCCCTCCGGTGCAGGCGATCCGTGCGGGCTCTCGCGTCGTGCAGCCGGCGGCGGCGGTCGCTTGCTGGTGGTACCGATGTTCACGACTGCAGCCCGGTTAGCCTCGACCAATTGGGTGAAATCTGGAAGGCCGGACACCATGGGCGCAGCAAACGCTGTATGTGTCGCCAATATGCCGGCAAATAGACCGAGCACGGCTATTCGAAAACTTAAATTTTTGAGCATGTGGACATTTGTCATAGTTATTCTTATCGTCATTTAGTGTGTTCGACTGAACTCGCGATTTGCCTCACCGTTGGTAAGGGGACCTCCCCGACCACGGTAATTTGATGATTATCGCTAACTCGAGAAAATGCGTTGACCGCACCCATCGACGAATATCCTTGTAATGGTTGCCGATCGCCAACCATTTGTTCAACGAATACTGACACCATCGCCAGCCCGTCTGAGTAGACCATATGACTAACCGGCATATCACTTTCTGACATGGTTTGTACCTTATGATTTCGCATGTAGAACCCGGAAGGCAGCCACTTCACCGTCCAACCAGAGGTTTCAACAACGCTGGCGGCGCTATTGTCGTCCTCGGAATTCGTATGCCATGTGAATTCCGAACCTTCGATTTCCGTTTGCAGCAAGTCATCCGGTATTTCTTGGTCAATCGTTATCTGCACGAATTGGACTTGCTCTAACAACTGACCATTGCGATTGAGAATGACCGATTTAAGCAGCAGCTTAAATTCCTGGTCGATCCATAATTGGTAGGCATAACGGTTTGCTTCACGGGGTTGGATACTCACCAAAATCGTGTTGCGTCCCGCAATCCGATCTTGTCCCGCAACGCTAAAAGTATAATTTTTCGTCAACTGTTCAACTGGTTCGCTGACGCCGAGGGACAAGAAATTACGCGGTTCGGTTTTTTCGACCATAACCTCTCGATCGTCCGCAAATAGACACGTGACACGAGTACCGTCCCTCACTACTTCTCGTTCCGGCCCGGATAAGGAAATGAGTCGTTCTCGCTCTGTAACCCCGTCCACCCGATGTACGATGCGCATCGAATCTATCTGCGCTTCGCGCTGATAGATGAATGTACCGTCGTAATTAAGCTTCTCAGTAGCGCTCGCCATGTTCCGCATGAGTTCTACAGCATCGCCGTATTGGGCGAATACAGCAGGCGAAAAGAGCACCGAAACGAGAACAATCGATCTTAGTTGCACGCACAACACGGTAGTGACGTTACTCCGTCTCAAAACCAACGATTCGGACGTAAGGGTTAACGCCGGGAACACCAACATTTGAACGCTGCTCATTGAATTTCACTAAGTAGCCATTCAGTCGCCGTGGCGCGTGAAGTAGCGTTGGCGGGATCTCGGCGGGGCTTAGCTCTAGTTTTTGATCCGACGCATCGAGCGCGGCGATCGGAGGTGCGGCCAATTTCACCGGGCTGCTATGCGCAATGGCCGGCTCAGGGCTGCTTGGTGCGGATTGTTGCTGGACCCCGACAATCGCAATCGCGGCTACCGATGCCGCAACGGCAAGTCCCGCGAGCGGTCGAATCCATGCTCGAAGCCGAATTTTCGGCGCTAGCAATGTCGGTTCCTGAGCCATTTGGGTGCTTAAATTGGCTGCGAAATTGGTCGGAGCCAATTCGGCTAGCGGGTCTCGCAGAACATCGCCAATTAGGTGATATCGAGCCCACGTGTCTGTGTCGTCGCTATTTTTAGCCACCCGGCCCAAAGCGGCTTCCGTCGAGGAACCCAGTTCGCCATCCATCGCTATCGACAAAGTTTCTTGATCAGTTTGCATAGCACGCACCTTAAATTTAATGCTCCAACAACGGCCTCAGTCTGGTATCAATGGCTTCGCGGGCCCGAAATATTCTCGAACGCACGGTCCCAATAGGACAATCCATTGCTTCGGCAATCTCCTCGTAGCTTAGTCCATCCACTTCACGTAGCGTAATCGCGACGCGCAAGTCCTCCGGCAGATCGTTCATGGCGTCCACAATCGTTTGCTTTATTTCATCTGCTAGCAGTAGATTTTCGGGAGTCGCAATGTCTTGCTGCAAATCTTCAATGAGCATCTGCTCGCCGTCAGAATTTTCGATTCGAGCCTCAGCCGGGCGCCGCGACAAAGAGACCACGTAATTCTTCGCGGTATTGATTGCGATTCGATAAAGCCAGGTGTAGAACGCGCTGTCGCCACGAAAATTTGGCAGTGCTCTGTACGCTTTGAGAAACGCCTCTTGCGCAATATCCTGGGCGTCGCTCGGATCTCGGACATAGCGTGACACAAGCTTGATGATCCTGTTTTGGTACTTAAGAACCAGAAGGTCAAACGACTTTTTATCACCGTGCTGTATCCGCTGGACAAGCTCTTTGTCGGTGTAGCTATCGCTCATCAGGGCCGTCTCCCTGTATTATGGCTGCAACACCGGAATTTAATCAGAGGCATAGACCGTCAAAAATACGAATAGTTTCGGTTTTGGTAAAGACTTATTGGTTTGCGGGTTCGATTGTACCAAGGAACGTTGCGCCGCGTCAGGCAGTTACGGTGCCCCCTGATCCGGCGACGCCGCCAGTAGCAGCAACTTCGTTCTCACCTAACGGTGGGTTTTGACTCGCAGCTGGACCATCAGACATTCAGCTACCATCGACACCGGCGTGTAATCTTTTACCTAGTAAGAAATTAACTTTC
>JBLFWZ010000085.1:0-15944 GCA_047611905.1 Gammaproteobacteria bacterium
CACCGCCAATGGGCCACCATCTTCAATCACGGATTCGATACGACCACCGACCACTGTGAGCGTGTAGCGACGTCCGCCGATGTCGAGCGTGAACGAATCATTGAAGTCGCGCCCGGTATTGTGCGACGCACTGTCCGAGTTGATGCTCTCAATCCATCGGTCGATCCAGGGGCGGTCGATTGCCATGTACGAACTCCTTATTTTTTTGCCGACGATAGGGAGGGCCGATCCTAGCGGGATTGGGCAGGACAATCTATCGAGGCAACTTTGCATCCGCTATCTAATAAGAGTAACCGTGGTCGATCGGCTGGGTGTTGGCCCTGCAGCGTTCGCGCGAGGTCATTGGTATTGACGAGTTCGGCTCACAGACTAATTCCGAAGAGCCCATTTCATGGGTGACCCGAATTTCTTGATACTCAACATCTATTCTGGCGCCGTCGGCGGGCCGTGAGCACCGCATTTTAGCGACCGGGACACGCTCACAGATGAGGTTTAGCTCAAAGGGTCGTGTAAATGGTGGTGCTCGAATTCTTGCTCGAAGGCAAGTAAACGGGTATCGGTGATCCTGTCGATATAAAGCTTACCGTCGAGGTGATCGAATTCGTGCTGAAATACCGTCGCCGGGAAGCCCTGTAGCTCAAGTTCGCAAGCCTCACCGAATTCTGAGGTATAGCGGATTTTGACGTGCTGTGGACGTTCAACAAAACCGCGTAGTCCGGGGACGGATAAACAACCCTCCCAATAACCTGCGGTGTCAGCGTTTACGACTTCGATGATGGGATTGATGAACACGCTTAGCGACAATGGCGCGAGTTCTCCGTAGCGCGTGGCGCCGCCTGGAATTTCGATAATGGCTAAGCGAACCATTTCACCAATTTGTGGTGCAGCGAGCCCAATGCCGCCATAGTCGTGCAAGGTATCGACCATATCGGCAATGAGGCGCGTGATCACCTCGCTACCAATCTCGTTCGGTTCAAGCTCGCGAGCCACTTGTCGGAGCAGCGGATGCCCCATTCGAATAATGCGTCTTATAGCCATGGTCGAAATTGTAACGAATTAATTGACTGGAATTGTAAAAACTTAAACTTTCTCTCGCATATCGAGAGCAGAGTTCGTACTTGATATGAGCGTATTCGAACGGATCTGAGCCTGCGCATCACGCTCGTTAGCATGAGAGACCTACCAGTCCGATCTTGACCTACAACAGTTCGACGTCGTGACCATAAGCGCTGTTCCTACCCGCGCCCAGACTAGCGGTCACGAAAAATCGGCGATTCGCCTGCACCTGAAACCTATCCGTTTCGGTAAACACAGAACTCCATCCAATTAATTGCTAGGCGCAAGCTGACAAATCAATTTCAAAAGAGATTGATTTATTCGAACAGCCAACGAACCTCACAAAACAAATATGTCGATCCCCTTTGGCGCTGAATTGATTAACGGGGATATTGCGAGGAGACAAGGTTAGTTTTCCTCCAGCAGAAACGTACCGATGCGTTCGAACGCGTCCGGGTCCTGCAAATAAAACATATGCCCGCCATCGAACAGTTCGAGTTTCGCACCGGCAATTTGCTGCACTATCGCCTCGAGGTTCGCAATCGGCGCAATCCCATCGAAACGCCCCCCACAGACCATAACCGGCATGGCCAGCTGAGATAATCGCGCATAGGTGTCAAGCCGACTGCGCGCTTCTATTTGCCGGCGAGCGCCCATCGCGCGATCGGGTTCATCTGCACCGATGGAAACAGCGTCCAGCATCTGTCCGATCATTGTTTCGAATGCGGCAGTGTTTTCTGTTCGCCAAGTCGCGTCTCGGCGGGTATCACTTAAGCTGAGCAGAGTCCGCACCCACTGCGTTTGGTTTAAATCCTGCAGTTCATGCAGAGGATAGGAATGCCCACCGTTGCCGCCGGAACTCGTGCACGCAAGAACTACACGCTCGACCTTTTCCGGGAAACGCAGCGCATACTCCTGGCTAACCATCCCACCGAATGAGACTCCAAACACCCTGCTTGCTTCCCAACCAAGCGCATCCATTAGCCCATTCGCGTCGTTTGCGTAATCCGCCATTGAATACTGAACGTCCGGACGCCCGCTTTGTCCGAGGCCGCGTTGGTCGTAGGCGAGTATTTCGAACTGATCGGCTAACGGCGAATCGAATATCCCAGGGTGGCGACGCAAATCACCACCCGTGCCGCTTATGTATAACAGTCGCGGTCCGCTACCGTGGGTCTCATAGTAGAGTTCAATCGGTCCAATATCGATCATGGGCATAATTCGACCTCACTGATGACGGCTAGCACAAGTTGATACTTAACCGTTTGTTTGATGGAAGTTTGTTGATTTCATTTCACTGACAAAAACACACTGGGACAGTATATTTGATTCGAACCGACGCTTACTGCCTCACTAGGGCCCGACGCGGGGAGCTTTAAATAAATGTAATGTCTCCGAAATTTTTACTTCGCGCTAATATTCAAGCCAGCCCCATGAATGTTCCAAGGTTTCACAAAGTATCGACCCTGTCAGCGATAAGGTGAGTTGTCGCCTCGCTGCAAATTTCATTCGGTTCGATGTCGTCTGCCGTTTATCGTGGAAACGGATGCCCAATACGAATGATGCGCCTATATGCCGTCGACGAGACTGTAACGAACGAGTTGGCATAATCTGTAAAGAGACAAATCTCGTCCACCAAATTAACGCCAGGGTCCCGACTTAATTGGCTCGATTCAAACCGCTTCAGTGGAACGGATAAAAATCACCAGCCAAAGGTTTGAGGGACCGCGACCATCCCAAAGTCGTCTCACAACATTGAAGCCATGACCAAGGTACAGAGATCGCGAGCAGCCTCGGTTTCGATGGCTGGTGAGGTATTGTGTTACACTGCGCTCCTCCACTGCAGAAATGTGGGAATTCCTTCCCGCTGTAAAATCTACTTAGTCGGGACAACTCGCTGACAAACGGTCAATCCTGGTCGTCACGATCTCGTCGCCTCCTCTGAGAATCACTCGAGGGGCAGCTATGCCAATTTTTCCCCGAAAGGCGTCATTGAGCGCCGAATTAGACAATCAAAACAGTACTCCCAATAACGTACTCGAATCGCCAAAGTTCGCGCGTGGAAAGGCACACATTGAAACCGCGATCGTCTACTGTGAAGCCAACTTTGGTGCCGTCGACGGCAAAACAGCCAACGGGCTTGTTCGCCACTCAGAGCGCTACGAAATATTGTCTGTCATCGACAGCGAAAAAGCCGGACTCGACGCGGGGCTGGTACTCGATGACGAGCCTAACGGAATTCCTATCTGTCACGATCTCGACGCTTCACTAGCGCAGGCAAAAGATATACCGGACTATTTCATTTTTGGAATGGCGCCATCTAGCGGCATGCTGTCGATCCGCGAGCGTAGCATCGTCATAGAGGCTATGAACCACGGCATGAATGTGATCAGCGGATTGCATGAATTTCTCAATGACGATCCGGTATTTAAAGCGGCAAGCTTGGCAAACAACGTGACTATTCGCGATGTTCGAAAGCCGCGTGACAAGAAAAATCTACGCACGTTCACAGGACGCGTAACAGACATCGCCTGTCGGCGCATTGCCGTTCTTGGTACAGATTGTGCCATAGGGAAGCGCACAACAGCGACCATCCTGACTCGCGCGCTGAATGAACGTGGCATTAAAACTGTGATGGTAGCGACAGGCCAAACTGGATTAATTCAAGGCGCACGCTACGGCGTCGCACTCGATGCGGTGCCTTCGCAATTCTGTGCGGGCGAACTTGAAGCAACGGTTATCGAAGCATTCGAAAATGAGAAACCGGATGTCATTGTCGTGGAAGGTCAGGGGGCGTTAAGTCACCCGGCTTATTCGTCCTCGGCTTTCATCCTGCGTGGTAGTTGCCCCGATGGGGTCTTGTTGCAACATGCCCCGAAACGGATAAATCGATGCGACTTCGACTCGATGAAAATGCCAACGCCTGCTAATGAGATCAACCTTATCCAGACATTCTCCGATACCACTGTTATCGGGATGACAATCAATCACGAGAACATGAGCGACCTAGAACTTTCCGAATTCATTGAGTACTACGAACGAGAACTCGGCTTGCCGACGACAGATCCCTTGTACCGCTCTCCAGCGCGTCTGGCAGATATGGTTTTTACTGCGTTCCCAGAACTAGTGAGGCCGTCGCTAGTGGCAGCATGAGCTGTGCGCCGCGACTAGAGATCGACCTAGACAAGATTTATCACAATGCCCACACCTTGGTTCAGCGACTAAGCAGCCGCGGCATCTCCGTTACCGGCGTGACCAAGGCGACTCTCGGGTCGACAGATATTGCGAATACTTTGCTTCGAGCCGGGGTCAGTTCTCTAGGCGATTCTCGCATCGAGAACATCGAGTCAATGCGGCACGAGAACGCGTCCGCGAGGATGACGTTGATCCGTTCGCCAATGATCTCGCGCGCCGCTGAAACCGTTAAGTTCGCCGACACGAGCTTCAATACTGAAATTGAAGTTATCCGACAACTATCTGTTGAGGCAAAGAAAGCCGGACGTCGCCATCACGTAATGCTAATGGTCGAGTTGGGAGATCTGCGCGAGGGCATTATGCCGGATGACCTGATTCATGCCGTGCGCGAAACATGTTGTTTGCCGAACATCGTGTTCGAAGGTATAGGCACTAACCTTGCGTGTCGCAGTGGCGTATCGCCCGATAAAAAAAACATGGCGACACTGACCGAACTAGCGAACTTTATCGAGACAACAACGGGACAAGCGCTAAACACGGTATCCGGTGGAAATTCTGCGAATTTGGGCTGGGCATTTAGCGGTGCAGATACCGGGCGGATAAATAATCTCCGCCTGGGTGAAGCAATCCTACTCGGATGTGAGCCGCTCAACCGCCAGCCAATCGTCGGCTTGCATACGGATGCCATCACATTGGTTGCGGAAGTCATCGAATCTAAGCTCAAGCCATCGAAACCGTCGGGCAAAATCGCGCAAACGGCGTTTGGCACAAAACCAGTCTCAATAGATCGTGGCAACGTTTTGCAGACCATCCTGGCAATCGGCGTTCAAGACATCGATCCCGAAGGCCTTCAAGCAAGCGACGGAATTAAAATATGCGGAGCAAGTAGCGATCACCTTATTCTGGAGTCCGAAGGGCCTGAATTACCGATTGGTGCCGAAGTGACGTTCCAGCTCAACTACAGCGCCCTTCTGCGGGCCATGACTTCTCCCTTCGTTGGAACATTTCAAAAGGGGCTAAGATTGGCGTCGAGTTTGCAAGCTGGGGCTTCGGCTTAGTTTCAAAAATCTCGCTACTCGGCGACAGTATACGTAAATCACACCGAGATTCGGCAGGCCTTGGGTTTCGACAAAACGTCCGCAACCGTCTGCGAATCGACCGAGATGAAACTACTGTCCGCCAGCGTTTTTTATTGCTCGGCAAAGTTAAGCTGTACCAAGTGGTTGGCGAGATCGTAATCTCTGGATATAAATGGCCAAGGACACGCAGAACTTCAACTTAGCCCGGGTCGTCCTCGAAATATGGGTACAAGAGATCGTCCGACATTTCATCCGGCAGTTCGTAATTTTTCAACCAGCGCTTAAACGCGGGAATATCACCGAAAAGACTAAGCTCCTTCTGCATATCAGAAATCGCTGTTTCCAATTGTTTTTTATCTTTCTTCAGCGTGGACATGAGTTTTTTAGGCGTAATTAATTCAAAGGGAGCGAGCCCGCCGGCAACCCGCATGCGCAGCTCAACTTCATCTATTTCCTGTCTCAGTTCGAGCGACTGGCGTTGCAGAGTTCGGTTGAAATAGGTCAGGCGATCTTCGTTCATCGAATCGATCGCGTCCTGGTCGATTTGCTCCACTGCAAGCTGCAGCTCCAGCAATTGCAACAAGTCCCCCTTTCTATAGGCGACGGTAACTTTCTGCATCAAATCGGTTTTGCGCTGGTGCTCCTCCGGATCTTGCTCCCTGTCGGGGTGCAATGCGCCAACCAGTTGTCGGTAAATTGCCCTGATCGACTGGCTGATTTTACTCTCTTGTTCTTTCTCGAACTGATCCTTGGCCAATTGGCGAGCAGTTTTCTTGCGCTTGGGCCGCTGTTCTTCCGCTTTGCGTTGTTGTTCATCGAGAATACTTCGCAGTCTCTCTGACGTGCCATAAGGGTCATTCATATCCAGATCAAGCTCGTCTGGATCGAGATCGAACTCCTCTTCCAGCATTGCTCGGAGTACATCTCCACCCATGGCGTGCAAGTGCTCCTGTTGGTCGTCGAAGTCGATATCGCTATGGCGGTTCGCGATGGGTTTTAGGTCTTCTCGTCCGTGATCGTAAATTAGCTCAACACAGATTTCCGTGATGATATGGCTGATATTTTCTTTTTGCAGTCGCGAAAATTTATAGTTGAAGTAGTGGTTGTCGAGCATTTCAACCATCTGCGCCTGCAAACCGGTAAATATATCGCGCAGCGGTTCGAAGGTTTTCAAAACCGCTTCCTGGTACGTTGGTATGAGCTCCTCCCATTGCGCGATCAGCTTGCGTTGGCGGTCGATCCGGCGGGTCAAGGTGTTGAACTTCTTTTGCGCTGGAGTGAGGCCGTCGGTTTGCTTAGCGGTACTTATCCGCAACCATTGCGAGCCGTCGTTTTCCATCGAGGATTCTTTAATAATTTTGAGTATTTTAGGTGGTGGCGAGTCTAGCATTTTCCATCTGTCGCGGTTGCTTGCCAACATTGACTACCGGGATACTGAGTTTGGAGTTGTTAGGATAAAAGCGGTGCCGTGAACTTGCGAATCCAAGTTTTTCAGGCACAGTATATTTAACTCACGCCGACGCTTACTGCGCCCCTTGGGGTTTGACAAAACGTGCGTCACCGTCAGCGCGTCGGCTGAAATAAATATAACTACTCACGCAAACCCGCCTCGCGCATCAGTGGAAGCACTTTTTCGCCGAAGTATTTCATTTCTTCGTAGTAATCCAACCACGAAAGTACGATACCGTCGATGCCTAATTTGTGCAGTTCCTGCATTTTATCGACCACTTGCTCAGGTGTGCCGATGAGGTGGTAACCGCCCCAACCGGCCACAAATCGAGACGCCAAGTTCTTAATCGTGTCCTTGTCCCCAAAGGAACTGCTTTCAATGCCGAGCAATGCCATGATGTTATCCGCGCCTTCCCAATCACCTTCTGCAAGAATACTTTGATAGAGGGCCTGCGCTTCTTCTTCAGTATCGCGACAACAGACTAACGCCATCGTCATAAAACCACATTCGCGCTTATAACCCGCCGCCCGTTTCGAAATGTCAGTCATAACGGCTTTCGCTTCATCGTGCGTCGTGATGCTGAGAAAATTGAAATCGACATGTTTCGCAGAGAACTCACGCCCAGCTTCCGAACTACCAGCATTAATTAATGTGGGATAGGGCTGTTGGATAGGCTTCGGCAATAAAAAGCCGCCGTTGATTTCGTAGAAGTCGCCTTTGTGATCGAAGTCTTGTTCGGTCCAGCTCCGTTTAATCACGGTTAACCATTCGTCGGCCATTCGATAACGTTCGTCATGCTCTAGTAATTCAATGCCCAACATTTCGATTTCCGGGCGAAACCATCCGCAAACGATATTCAGGCCGAACCGACCTGCCGAGATGTTATCGATAGTCGAGCTTTGTTTTGCCGCAAGCATGGGATGCACCGTTGGAACATGTGAGGTCGCGAACACCATGATGTTTTCAGTGTTACACGCCATCGCCGTCGCCCAGGTGAAGACCTCGAGATTGTCTTGATTGAACTTCGTGCTGCCGCCGAAGTGTTTCCAACGACCGACGGGCACCAGGAGTTCCAAGCCCAGTTGATCGGCCAGCTGACTAATTTGGACGTTATGTTCGTAAGTCGGCTCAAACGTTGTTGGGGCGTGGGTCATGGTGCAACCGTTTGAACAGTTCTGTCCAAAGGTTCCTAGCTTGAGTTTGTTTTTGTTAAACACGGGCACGTTTTGCTGGCGCCACTCGCGGATGTCATCGGGGTGCGTATTACTGGTCATTCCATCTTCCACAAATTCCGGAGAGTTCACTATCGTTCGGCGTATTATACGCAGCCGAAAATGTTTCTTGGGGACCGCATATTGGAAGCCTTGGGGACAGTATATTTAATTCGCGCGCTCGCCTACGGCCTGACTGGTCGGTAACGACTGGCGGGTCACCATGCGCCTGGCGCCTTAATTGAATATACTGTCCCCCAAATTGTGGAGCCCATTGCGCAATGAAAACGTACAACCGCGACTACACGAACGACTACGATCTCGACGACCCCGAGATCAGCGACAACTGGGATGACATCGTGACCGACCTTCATGCGCGTTGCCCAGTTGCCCGCAGCGAGGCAGGAGAAGGCTGCTGGGTTTTGAGCTCTCATGAAGATCTTTCGCGCTGCGCAATGGATTGGCGAACGTTCACGTCACGCGACGGCTTCATCGTGAACCGACCACAAGGCGTGCCTTACTTTCCGCCTGCGGAAATTGATCCGCCGTTACAGCGCGGCTTGCGTCGAGTCTTGGAGCCGTTTCTTCGTCAACAGACGGTCGCCGATCTTGAGCCGACTGTTCGGCAACACGCGAATACATTGATCGATCGGTTTATCGCGAATGGCCGCGTTGAGGCTGTTAGCGCGTTTGCGAATCCGCTGCCGCAGATCGTGTTTTCATCAGCGGTAGCGGGAATGGATCCCGACCACATGCCGAAATTGCTTAACGATTTTTCCTTCGTGGCGCCGCCTGCAGAACACGCTCAGGGATTCCAGCGCGGCATGCAACGCATAGAAGCCTACCTGAGTGAGCGTCGTGAACAACCGGCACGCGGTGACATCGTCGACGCCTTGCTCGCGTTCGAACATCCGGATTTCAATTGGATGGATAAAGTCGGCACGTTGTGTCAACTCACCATTGGCGGTATCGGTTTGAATTCACATCATGAGCGGCGCAGCCCCAATTGCGATTCTCGTCGCCGGTGGTTTCCACGGCGGTTGGTGTTGGCAAAGAGTCGCCGAACCATTACGCGAGCACGGCTGGAAAGTCTATACCCCGAGTCTCACAGGACTGGCGGACCGTGCACACTAGCTTACCCCGGAGGTGAATCTCGAAACTCACGTGTGCGATATCACCGGATTAATTACTGCAGAAGAATTGCAGAACGCCATATTGTGCGGCCATAGCGCTGCCGGTTCGGTGATCACCGTCGCAGCCGATCGCCTACCCGAGCGGATCGCAGGACTGTGCTATCTCGATGCCTCGATGCCGCTCGATGGGCAATCACTGCTCGATTTCATCGGCGATTCGCAAGGCGTGCCGGCCGTGTTTAGAGAGCAGGCGCAGAAATACGGCGACGGGTGGCGCATACCAGCGGGAGTGCCGTTTGATGCAGGCGGATTTGGTGTTGCCGATCCCGCCGATGCAGCATGGGTGAACCGACAGATGAGCGCCCACCCGCTCGCCGCCTTCGAGGATCGGCTGGACCTAAGCGGCGCGTGGGAAACTATTCAAATGCGGCACTATATTCGTTGTGAAAAATTTAAAATCGCACACGGCGAACCACTCATTCAACGCCTCGAAGTCGATCCCACATGGCAAACCGAGCGATGGGACTGTGGCCATAGTCCCCATATCACGGAACCCGAGCGCGTTATCGAAGCACTGCAGGGCATGGCGACTTCGTTCAGTGAGGAGAATTAGCCGACGACGTATCATTGCGCGCGCCGTCTTGATCGAATCAAACGAAGCCGATTTATTTGCAGGGCAAGGGAAAGTAAACTCCGCTGAAAGGTCTGTCCCGTGTGGCGAGCGAGGGAACCCCAACAGTCTCCCTCGCTCGCCACTATTAACTAGGTTTCTTTACGGGCCGACCGGGAAGTCGGTGGCTAAATTTGCGGTGATCGGGTCTTCACCGAATCCACATGTTGGGTGCTCAAAGCTATTTGCGGTCGGCGGGTTGATAATAATCAAGTTGTCGTTGGTGAAACCATCACCTACGCCGCCAGGAATATTGTCGAGGCCCAGCGCATCGCGGACCTTCCACGCAATGATGTGATCAGCACAAGACGTGTCACCACTAACACCGATAGCGCCAACCATTTCTCCATCTTCGTTGTACATCGCCAAACCACCACCGAAGACATTCACGCCACCAATCTTGGTGCTGACCATAGGATCATTTGCTTGCCCGTTATGTTTCGCATTGCCTTTATACGCGACATCCGTATCAACTGGATTGCTAAACTGTAGACCAAACAAACTACCACCCGGCTGCATCAGGGCATACAAATTCCCCGACGCCAACGATCGTCCGACACCAACATTAGGATATGCATCTTCCAAGCTGAAGGCATTGGCGGTGTTGGCTTTTTGAGCAGATATCGCACGGCCACCTTCCCATTGACTACCCCGGTCGGGGCCGCTAAAGGCTACCGCGCAGACGATTCCATCACGATTAAACGGTACCCCACATGTGATTGCCGAAGCCTGCGTTGCCGCCGCCGGCGACTACACTGGATAGCTGTGTCTACAGTTCGGCGTGACTGGCTAAATCTTTGCAATTACTTTTTCCTCGACTGTTACCTTTGTCAGCCACCGCTCCAAACGAGGAAACTGCGAGGCAACCACTGAATACAAGGCTCGTTAGAAATTGTGTTTTCATAAGAGTTTCTCCTCTAAATGTTGTTTATTAATTTTGAGCGTAGCTACTAGCGTTCATCACACCATTTATTTATCAGTTATTTTTATTTGCATCACATAGTCGGTGTTCGCTTCAACGGGCCCAGGGAAAATATAGGCGACGCGTTCGAAGTAGCATATTACTAACGCGCGTACATGTATTCCATGCCCCTGCCCTCCAAACGGGATGAGTTCAATTGAGCGAATTCAAAACCCTGCAAATAGGTCTGTCCGTCTTGGCGCATTTACGGTTTGGCTGTGCTGAGACGTCGCACAGAGTAGACGTCAACAAGAACAGATCGCTCTCGCAAATAAACCTTCCGCTCTTCAGAGCCGCGCCGATATATTCTGGCCTTCGGCACGAAAGCATCAACCCCGCCAATTCCCAATATCGACGCTAGACATTGGGACAGCAGACCAAAGTGGCAGTCGGTCGGTCATTCAAATAGATCTGTGCCCTTTTGGCAGAGAAGCGATCCGCGTTGTCAGATTGAATATCACCTTACAATTACACCTCGTGTAATGTCGGACGAGTGCATCCAGATGCACGTCTGATGAGTGAGATTCCTGCGCAGGGCAGTAAATGTCGGCTCTAACCCGCTTGTTCGACATCTAATTTAACCGCTACCATGACACTCTCGCCTAGCGCCAGCTCAAGGATATTGCTATGACTGCGTCACTCGCCGATCGCTGCGACATAGAACGATTGCTCGACGATCGAACCCAAGATGGGGTATTTCGGATCCACCCAAGCGCTTTCACTGAACGCGATATTTTCGATCTTGAAATGCAGAAAGTATTCGAATCGACCTGGATCTTCATTGCCATGGAAAGTGAGGTCGACAATCCACACGACTATGTCACTCGTCAAATCGGTCGTCGTTCGGTCATTCTTACGCGCGATCAAAATGGCGCGCTGTGCTGTTTTATCAATAGCTGCAGTCACCGTGGAACGATGTTGTGCCCTTTGGCGGGCGGCAACAAGAAATTGCACGTTTGCCGCTACCACGGCTGGACATACGATAGTTCGGGCCGCAACGTTGGCGTAACTTATCGCGACGATGGCCAGTACCCGCCGGAATTCGATGATGACAATCGCAACCTAAGGCCTGTGGCGCACGTGGAAAGCTATCGTGGTTTTATTTTCGCTTGTTTGTTGCACGACGTTCCACCGCTTCGCGAACATTTAGGCGACGCAAGACTAATGCTCGACCTCGTTGCGGACCAGGCGCCGGACGGTTTGGAGTACATTCCAGGTGCCGCGACCTATACGTTTGATGCCAATTGGAAAATGCAGTTCGAGAATGGTTTAGACGGTTATCATTTTCCAACAACCCACGCCGCGTTTGTCAATATCGTTAAGAACCGTGCACCGCTTCCGCTCCCTAATCACCTCGCCGACATTATTTCTGATCCGGATCCCATTGCCGCGGGCACGATCTGCTTTCCACGCGGTCACGCAATGTCCTGGTCCGTAGGCGCACCCGGGCAAGGAGCCGAGAATCGACCGTTAACGCGTGACCAAGCGATATTCGAGAAAGTGCGCAAAGGGGTCAACAAAGCACGATTGAACTGGATGTTACGGCAGCGCAATCTCACCATCTTTCCGAATCTACAAGTTATCGATATTCAATCCATGCAGCTACGCACCTGGCAACCTCTCGCGGTCGACCAAACAAGGATGACCTCACATTGCCTTGCTCCGAAAGGAGAAAGCGCCGAAGCCCGTCGCTTCCGCATTCGCCAATACGAAGAATTCTTCAACTCCGGCGGTCTTGCAACATCGGACGATAACGTAATGTACGAATACGGGCAGCGAGGCTTCGCATCGAGTACCACCGCGCCCGCCCATCCCTACGCCCGCGGACTCGGATCGCCACCCGCGCCACCGGAACATTTCGCGGAGCTCGGCTTACAAAACGCCAACTGCACTTACAACGAAGCAGGACTCACATTCGGCGACGAAACGGGGATCCATAGCGGCTACCGTGAATGGCATCGCCTGCTTACGGCAAATAAAGCCTGAACCGACAGCATTTCCGCCACGCACAAAGATGAATATCCATGACTGATATCGAACCAACTCGCATCGCAACCGCGTTGCTCAATAAAGAAGGTAGCTTGCTTGACGACCACCGTTGGGACGAGTGGTTAGCGCTCTATCATTCGGAGGCGGTTTATTGGGTTCCCGCGTGGCGCGATGAAGCGTATGAAACGACCGATCCGAATAGCGAAATCTCGCAAATTTATCACGCGCAGCGAAACGGACTGGAAGAGCGCGTAGCACGTATCCGCTCGGGCAAATCCGTCACCACCATGCCGCTTCCCCGAACCACTCATTTCACGACGAATGTTGTCGCGACCCACGAGGCACACAATGAGATCGAAGCTCGGGCAAGCTGGATGGTGCAGGTGTACCAACCACGCACCACGAAACAATATGTGAATTTTGGCCACTATGAGATCAAGCTACGACAAACAAACAATGCGTGGCTTATCACGCAGAAAATTACTCACCTAAAAAACGATCTTGTACCGGCGCTGATCGATTTCTATACCTTGTAGCCCGCGATCTCCAGTACGGCCTTCGCGGCCGACCGGAAATTCTTCCACCTTACTAAACGCTTCGCACCCGCAATAGAAGAAACGTTTGTCCGCCGCTTATTTATTGAGTGTTTGTCCCCAGCCGTGATGGTCACTTGCCCAGGCGATTTCTTCCACTGTTGAATGCCGACCTAGGGTTTTATTACGGTGGGGAAACCGGCCAAATCGTTTAATCACGTCGCGATGCTCGCTACCGCTTTTGACGCAGCTTTGCGTGATGCTTTTGAAGCCTGGCGGGGCGATGTCGTCGAGCATTTGAAAATAGGCGCCACATTTATTTTGTATTTCAATATCTTCGCCATGTTCAAAGGGCAAATAGAACATCAGCCTTTCGATAAATTCGACTTCTAAATCGAAGCCGCTCGCGATACTGTTCTCCGCGATTTCGAGCGCACGATGATCGCATTCGAATGCACGCGCCTCGCCGCGATAGATCGTTCGGGTGATCTGATCAAATAGAATAATCAGCGCTAATGAACCGCGTGCGGTAGTCGCCCACTGATCTAAATTTCCTGCGATAGCGTGTTCGAGCATCGCCGAGAATTTCTCATTGATTCGACGATCAAAATCTGCCGTCGTGTTGAACCACAAATTGAATTGTTTCGTTACTTTTGCGGGATCCCTTGGCGCATTGGTAAACCAAAACCGAAGGAGGTCCTCGTAATCGAAATCAACCAATCCGCTCCTCCGTTTAATTAGGGATTCAATTGGTCGATCATAGACGCATAATCGTCGAGTACTTTAAGCGCGCCATCGCGATCCACGTCAGCTAACGGCAGCAACACCCTGTTCGCGCCAGCTTTCACCATGCGTTCGAGGCGAACGGGATCAAAGCCGTCACGCTGCTTCACTTCCGCTAAGACGGTCACGTCAAGACTTGCCGGTTCGCGCCCGCGCCCGCGCATCGCGTCATGGATAGCGGCGAGCGCCGCTGGTACGTCTTCGAGCAATCCTTCGATGGGCATCCAACCGTCGCAATACTCTGCGATCCGGGCCGGTACGTATTTCGAATAAGCACCCATCAAAATGGGCGGCCCGCCGGATTGGACAGGCTTCGGCCAACACCACATCGGTGGAAAATCGACGAACTCACCATGAAACTCGGGTTCATCGTTGTTCCAGATTTCTTTAATCGCGAGCATACGCTCGCGGGTGATTTTCCAACGATCTTTAAATGCCACCCCATGGTCTTCCATCTCTTCGGCGTTCCAACCCGCACCGATGCCGAATATCAGCCGCCCACCCGACAACCGGTCAAGCGAGGCAGTGGCTTTCGCCATATTGATCGGGTCATGTTCTGGGATCAATGTCACCCCGGTACCTAGCTTGAGCGTCCTCGTAGACGCCGCAGCCATGCTTAATGCGACGAATTGATCGTGACAATGCCAATACATGGGATCGAGGTCGCCGCCGCCAATGAAAGGCGAGCGGCGGCTCGTCGGGATGTGCGTGTGCTCGGCGTAGAACAGCGACTCGAAGCCGCGTTCTTCTAATGCCGGGGCGAGGTCTTGGGGTTCAATGCTGGTATCCGTCGGAAACGTCACTATGCCGAAATCCATGATTCACTCCTGAAGTTGCGGTACACGGGCACGAAAGAATTAACAGTACTCGATTCTAACGGCTTGGCTGCACTTGCGCATCATTGTGAATACGGCGCTGCTTGCGGGAGTTGGTAACGACATTCTCAGCCAAGTTGTTTTGGGTTATAACTGACACAAGCTGTTCTCGATTTCTTGAGGGCACAATAGCTTTAAGGACAGGCCATGGATTTATCATACGGGACCGTCTACGAAACCTTCCGCGAAGAAGTCCGCTCGTTTTTACAAGAACATGGACGCGAAGCGCCGACCAATCAACGCGACTACCGCTCAGAGAAAGCGCTTGCCTGGCAAGAGCGACTTATTAAGCAGGGCTATACGGCACGCACCATACCGAAGAAGTACGGTGGCGCCGGCGCCGAACCCGACATCCTTAAAACGCGCATCATTGCTGACGAGTTCGCAGCCGCGAAAGTCACCAGCGGCATTGGCGGGCAAGGCATCGCGATGCTTGTTCCCACGTTGTTGGAACTCGGTACCGAAGCGCAACGCAGCGAGATTATTCCGCCGACCTTACGCGGCGACCTATTTTGGTGTCAGGGCTATTCGGAACCGGACGCCGGCAGCGACTTGGCGAGTTTGCGCACGAACGCCTATTTGGACGGCGACGAGTGGGTGATCAATGGGAGCAAAATCTGGACGAGCTCTGCGCACTTTGCCGACTGGATGTTTTGCCTGGTCCGCACAGAGCCCGATGCACCGAAACACGATGGGATCTCATTTCTACTATTTCGCATGGACACCCCCGGTATCGACGTGCGTGCGCTGCACGATATGACGGAAACGCGTAATTTCAATGAAGTGTTTTTTACCGACGTGAGAGTACCGGCCGGACAGATTGTCGGTGAACGCGGACACGGTTGGAGAGTCGCAAACACCATACTCGGTCATGAACGCGAATTACTCGGCGATCCGAACATGGCCCTGACGCGTCTGAATAACTTGATTCAACTGATGCGCACAGAAACCATCGATGGTCGTCGGATCAGTGATATGCCGGTATTCCGCGATCGAGTCATGCGCATTC
>JBLFWZ010000086.1:0-15901 GCA_047611905.1 Gammaproteobacteria bacterium
CGTAGGCCCGAGCCGAAACGCCCTATTGATTCACTCCGAATTCAAGTGTTCTGTAGGGTCAACCGGCGGAGGTACAACGCCGGTACCCGTTGTAGCGGCGACTATCGCTTGCGCTTGCGCGCGGCCCGCGGCGAATACGTCTAGCTCGCCATCTATCGAAGTATAAAGCCCCTTGGCTGGCGCGAGTGACTCACTGTCTGCTTGTTTCATATAGAGCGTCTGCGTCGGGTATGCATATTCGACTCCAAGTTGCTTAGCAACTCTCAAGCAATCTAGAAGAAACCGATGGCGCTCGCGCAATTCCGTGCTCCATTCTGGTGTTTCCCAAAACACGTACAGCAATATTTCGATTGCCGAAGCACTAAATTCGTTGAGATAGACATGGAAGTAATCTTTGCGCGTATAGGGGTGCTGTCGAACGAGTTCTCGAATTGCCTCACAGAATGCTTCGATCCGCTCTGGCGGTGTGTCGTAGGTAATAGAAAGCTTACAACTCAACCGTCGATAGGTTCGTTCGCCCATATTATCGACTGTCGCAGTTATAAATATTGAATTCGGCACCGACACAACAGAATTGTAAAATGTCCGAACGCGTGTACTTCTAAATCCAATATGTTCAACAGACCCTTCTACGTCGCCTACTATAATCCAGTCACCAACGTGAAAAGTTTGATCTAACAGTACCGTCACTGAACCAAACACATTTCCGGCGACGTCCTTTGCGGCAAGAGCGAAGGCCAAGCCGCCGAGGCCAAGTCCTGCGAGCAAGCTCGTGACGTCGATGTCCAAGTTGTCGGCAATGAAAATGATCCCCATTACGGTCACAAACACCTTCATTGTTTTTGTGACCAATGGAACCAGCGCGTCATCGACTCTGCTTGAAGTCCTTGCGGCGACGTCAAATAACACTGCAGCAATCAAATCGACCAGACGATAAGCGCCCCATACCGTCGATAGACAGGCAACGAATTTTACGGAAACGAGGAGAATGACGAGGGCTTCTCCGGGGAGTCCGAGCATATTGATACCGGCCCACCATGCGAACGCCATCGCCATTAATCCGAACGGTCTCAGAATTGAGTCCGATATGTTGCGAAAAGCACCAATTGCGTATCGTTTCTTCCAGTGCCCAACGGCAACACTCAAAAGCAGTGTGACGAGTTTGTCGAGTATTATCCCGATCAAAATCACCAATAAAATCGCCGCCCATTGCCAATTTTCGAGAATAAATCGATGTTCTTTCCAATCGGCGGGAATCATTGCACGCAATCTAAGATGCAGCGGCAAAGTCGATGTGGCGCCTTGGTCTTCTACGCGCGCGAGATTCTCTGCGCCCGATAAGTCGTCCAGTAACCGCGGCAGCGCCGCGACAGTGCTCGAACTAAACCGCCAACCCTGGTTTTCTTTGAAACTGATCTCAATCGCGCCGTTATCGTAGCTGTGGAATACGAACGGTTTGCCGGAAGTGCGTGTTGAAAATCGTTCGACCTTAGGGAGTCGGGTCCGCTGGATTACTTCTAGAAGAATCCACGCGAGATCGCGTCCTTTCTCGGCTCTAACAAGCGGGTTGATTTCTTCTAGGTCTAAGGCGGTTACAGCGACCCCGAGTTGGTCATCGTCGCCTGCGTGGGCGCGTTTCATCGCATCTAAAAAAGTGCCCATAGTGGCGCGTGGAGATTGCAGACTTGCTGGGATCGGTGGTGGCGGGGCGCTAGATTCGGCCGGAGCCGATTGTGGCGCCGATATCTGCGCGAACGTGTAACATGAAAAAACGATCGGCAGCACTGTAGCGAAAAGGCGAATACAGCGGAAAAGCAATTTACTCATTCGTTATTACCAAACTTATTGTAGATTTCAATACTAACCATATCGCATCTTTGAAGATTGCTCGACCGCCAGAGGCAGTTGCCTAATTTATTTGAAGGCTCGCCGTATTCTTGCTTTATCGACCGCGTTGATTTTCGTGTGATTCTCGCTCGCAGACGTACAGAAACAAGGAGAAACTCTTATGGTTGAATTCGCAGACATATCCAACATCGACTACTCAGTAGCGGAAATGGAAATGAATGTCGCAAGGTTTAAAAAGCAAAAGAGCTCATCGAAAGCATTCATTGATACTAGAATAGCGGGGCATGAGCGCGAAATATTCAGCATTATAGGCGGCGGCGTCATGGAAGATCCTGAAATGAACCCGCCGCTCGCAGCGCAAGATTTTCATCTTGCAATGATACGCTCGGAGCCGGGCAAAGGGGCGGCGCTGCATGCGCACTTAACCCAAGAAGTATTTATGCCGTTGTCCGGCCGGTGGTCGATTTTTTGGGGGCCAGCAGGCGACAAGGAAGTAATTGTTGAACAATACGATGTCATTTCATTACCGATCCACGTAATGCGCGGATTTCGTAATGTGGGGGCGGACACGGCGATGATGTTGGCCGTCGTCGGTGGTCACGATCCCGGCAGAGTCGGATGGCCGGAATCGATGAAGGCCATGGCGGCCACCGCTGGCTTAGTGCTGGACAGTGACGGAAACTTAGTCGAAGCGGGCTAGTGTGCTTGCAAAAAGCAACTTAAATATAGCTTTGAACTGCGTGCAATGACGCCTCCCACAAGGCAGCGGCGAACTTCGGATCGGCCGATTTTTTCGAAGATTTTGCCTGTCGGCAATTGACGAAATACTTGCCGGACAAATTAGCAACTTGCGGCGAGGTAGCGAGAAAGACCGACGTGCGCGCACCCTCGACCACCGAAGCGCCGCCCCCGCTGAAGCCGGAGCGTAGGAGCTTCGTACCGATCACACCGGGATGCAGTGAATTCGCGGTAACGGGTGTCCGTTTGAGGTCTGTCGCTAATTGCTGCGTAAATAAGATATTCGCGAGCTTCGAAGCCGCGTAGGAATCGTAGCTGCTCCAAGTGTGTTCAAACGATAGGTCGTTGAGATCTAGCGTAGCCCCGCTATGTGTCATGGAACTAACATTGATGATCCGGGCTGCCTTCGCTTGCTTCAGCAGTGGCAGCAGCTTGAGCGTTAACAAAAACGGTGCGAAGTGATTAACGCAAATCGTCAGTTCGAAGCCGTCGATTGTCATGGTTCGTTGCTTTGCGTAAACCCCTGCATTGTTAATCAGGACGTCTAAGGAATCGGTTGCGCTGGTTACTTGTTCGGCAAGGGCAGCGATGTCGCGTAAATTCTCGAAATCCCCCCACACGGGGGTGACCGTCGTGTGAGTCTTCGCTAGCGACACCTGCGTTTTGCGAGCTTTAGCTTCGCTGCGTCCATGAACCAATACGTGGTAGCCGTCGCGTGCAAGTTGTAACGCTGTCTCGAGACCGATGCCATCGGTGGCTCCGGTAATCAGTACGGATTTTATCAATCGATAAGTATCAGCCGATTGGCTAACTCGTTTGTGTCGTCTGGCGTGGCGGGGAGGTGAGGCGCAAGAAGTTCCCCGGTTTTTCTGATCGCCGATTCGAGTCCGGTGGCCGGATTACCCTGTTTCAGTCCATCTATGACTAAGGCGCAGATCTCCTCTAAGGCTGCTGGCGGGAGTTGTACCGCGGCATTGTCGTCGCCAAGTACTTTGACTATACGTTCGTACAAGGATACATAAATTAATACCCCGGTTGCGCGACTCGTGGAACGGATCCGTTGTCGTTGGAATGTCTCGATAGCGCGGCGTTCTACTTCTTCCAGCATTTCCTCACGCGCAATGAACGGTAGGCGCAATGCCGTGATGCGAGTTGCTAGCGCCGCGCCGATCACAAATCCACCGACGACGATAGCGACACTCAACGCGATGCCGAGACCCGGACTCGAAGTCGCGGACCAAGCCAGGTCAATTTTGCCCGGCACAGCGAACCACGCGCCGACAAGCGTTACGCAAGCAAACACGAGGCCGAATAAGTCTTCGCCGCGATCGTAGCGCCCCGATGCGGTCGCAATTACCGGAACGATTTCTGCGGCCGTCGTTTTCTCAGCTTCACCGATGGCATGCTCGATTGAAGCGATTTCTGTGCTGCTCAGCAGCTTTCCGGCTGTGCTCATCGTTTTTGGCTCACCATGATCCCGTTGCGCCGCCGCCACCGGATGAGCCGCCACCGAAGCCACCTCCGGAACGGCCCGAATTGCGCATTAAGAAGAAGAGTACCACCGCGATGAACGCAATCAACGCCCATGCCCAGCCAGAACGTCCCGACTTAAACAAATTATAGATAACAAAGCCGAGGAATATCGCGACGCCAATTATTGCCGGGAAAAACCACCACGGTGTCGTTGGTTTCGGCAATTGCAGTCCTCGTGCCATCGCATCCATGCCGCGGACACCATCTGCAATACCCGTCGAATAATCGCCGCGTTTAAATGCGGGGATAATCAGCGACCGCATAACATCGCGTGATTGATTGTCGTAGTTGTGTTCGAAGCCGGCGCCGAGCTCGATGCGCGCTTTGCGATCCCCTGCAGAGACCAGCAACATCATTCCGTAATTGCGCTCTTGAGAGCCTATCCCCCATTCATTAAACAGCTCACTGGCGTATTTTTCGATACCGAGGCCAGTCGCCTCATAACTCGAGAGCGACGGAATGGTCACAACAAAAAGTGCGATCTGCTCTTGTTTAAGTAGAGCGGACGACGCATCGTTGATCGCTTTTCGCGCTTCCGCATTTAGTAGCGCGGCGCTATCGACAAAAAAATCGGATTTCTGAGGTTTATCGGGGAACGTCGCGCCATGGACATATGTTGTCAACGAACAACAAAGGAGAAGGAGGATAAACAGCAACGATTGGCGATAAATGAGGTTCATGGGAGAGTGTCTTGCTACCGAGTAAAGTCGACAATAACTAGATTAGCCGGTGGTGGCGTGACCATCGGGCCGCAATTAGCGTAGGCCGGCGTTAATTTTTTCAAGAGCGCTCGAACCGGGACAAAGTTCTTCCTCGCCTAAAGCATTTAGCGGAAGATCGACTGTATTCAGGTTGCAATGTAGATCTTCCGCTTCCGGATCGATGTAAATAAGACCGGTCACTATCTCACCTTCCGCTGCACGAGCCTGCAGAAAACTAGTTGCCTGGATGCGATCGTGGGGATCGTAATCCTTGGATATTTTGCGCAAGCGCACTACCGACCCGTCGTGTTGGACGATTTCTTCGACTGTTCCGGCTTCGTAATCGGCCGTTATTGGTTCGCGTCGTGGAATAAAGTCGAGTCGGTTCAACACTTCGTTGTGTTCGCGGACGTAGTCGTAACTTTTCGTCGATCCCGGATGATTGTTAAACGCAACACATGGGCTGATCACATCAATAAATGCGGCCCCTTGATGCTCAAGAGCAGCTTTTAGTAACGGTACAAGCTGCCCCTTGTCACCGGAAAAACTCCGCGCAACAAAAGTCGCACCGAGTTGTAGCGCGAGTCCAACCATATCGATATTACTGTCGCGGTTAATCACCCCACGTTTCGATTTTGAGCCTTTGTCTGCGGTCGCAGAAAACTGCCCTTTAGTGAGGCCATAGACGCCGTTATTCTCTACTAAATACAGCATGTTGACGCCACGACGTAGGCAATGCGCGAACTGTCCAAGCCCGATCGAAGCAGAATCGCCGTCACCAGATACGCCAATGTAGATCAGATCGCGGTTTGCCAAATTGGCACCCGTTAAGACGGACGGCATGCGGCCATGAACGCTGTTGAGTCCGTGCGAACTGCCTAAGAAATACGTTGGCGTCTTAGATGAACAACCAATACCAGACAGTTTCGCGACTCGATGCGGTTCGATATTTAATTCGAAGAAAGCTTGAACTATCCCGGCACTAATTGAGTCATGTCCGCAGCCGGCACATAGCGTGGATACTGCCCCTTCGTAATAACGTCGGGTGTAGCCGAGTTCGTTCCTAGCGATGCCTGGATGAGCAAGTTTTGGTTTGGCAATGTATGTCATCGTTGTGTAGTCCGATCGCGACTCTGCGCTTGGGTGATTGTGAAATAGCCGACGGCGGATTAGCGCGTTATTCGCCGAACGTTTTATTGTGTACCGGTGGCCCGCATTGGTGCTTCGTTAACTGCCGCAATGCCTTCGGTGATTTCGCGGATAATAAACTTCGCAGTGATGGGCGTGCCATCGTAGTGCAATACGGCCATTAATTTTGTTGGGTCGACGCCGCATTCGTTTATGAGCAGCATACGGAGCTGTGCATCGCGGTTCTGCTCGACGACGAAAACTTGATCGTGCTCTGCAATAAATTCGCTTACGCTATCGGCGAAAGGAAACGCACGAATCCGCAACGCGTCAACATCGAGTCCGCGGAGCTCTAACGCCTCGATAGCTTCGTACATAGCGGGCGCCGTCGAACCGTAGTAAATCACGCCAATTTGAGATGCGTGGGTACCTGAATAAAGTACCGGTTCAGGGACCATGCCTTTGGCCGTCTCGAACTTGCGCAATAGTCGCTGCATATTGTCGACATAGTCGGGACCGGCCTCGCTATATTTCGCATAACGATCCTTGGTTGTGCCGCGAGTAAAATATGAGCCGTGCGTCGGGTGAGTGCCGGGGTAGGTGCGGTACGGAATGCCATCGACATCGACATCTAGATAGCGGCCAAATTCGTCGCCGCGTTCGAGCATCTCGTGGGTCATCACTTTGCCGCGATCAAAACGTCGACTGTCGTCCCACTCGAGCGGATCGCAAAGCCGCTCATTCATACCAATATCGAGTTCAAGCATGACAAAGACGGGCGTTTGCAGACGATCGGCTAAATCGAAAGAAATGGCGCCCATTTCAAATGCTTCGCGCGGATCCTCAGGAAACAACAGCACATGTTTTGTGTCGCCGTGCGACGCGTAGGCGCATAAGGTGACGTCCGATTGCTGTGTGCGTGTCGGCATGCCGGTCGATGGTCCGCCGCGTTGAACGTCGAATATCACTGATGGAATTTCCGCAAAATAAGCAAAACCGATAAACTCTTGCATGAGTGAGATGCCTGGGCCCGACGTCGCAGTAAACGCGCGCGCGCCATTCCAAGCCGCGCCGATCACCATGCCAATAGACGCGAGTTCGTCTTCGGCCTGCAGGATCGCGTATTGGGCTTTCCCGCTGGAGTTTTCGTGTCGGTAGTTTTTGCAGTGAATCTCAAATGCTTCGGCAAGTGATGACGATGGCGTTATCGGATACCACGCTGCCACGGTGGCGCCACCATAGACTGCGCCAAGTGCGGCCGCACTGTTGCCTTCGAGAAATATTTTCTCGCCAACCGAATCGCTGTTTTGGATCTGGAGGCCGATCGGGCAATCGAAATGCGATAGCGCGTAATCGCGACCCATCGCCAATGCTTTAATATTCGATTGCATTAACGCTTCTTTGCCTTGGAATTGCTCGCCTATTAGCGAAGTAATGATCTGCGGATCGAGGTCGAGCAGCGCGCCCAATGCGCCGACGTAAATGATATTTTTGAATAGCTGACGCTGGCGAGCGTCGGTGTAAGCTTCATTACAAATCTGCGTTAATGGGATACCTATCGACCGAACATCGTCGCGAAATTTCGACGGCAGCAAATCTTTTGTGGAGTCGTACAATAAGTAACCACCCGGGTCGATTTCGGCTACGTCCTCGTCCCAAGTTTGCGGATTCATCGCGACCATGAGGTCGACGCCGCCGCGTCGTCCTTGCCAACCGCGTTCGCAAACACGCACTTCATACCACGTTGGTAGACCTTGGATGTTCGAAGGGAAAATATTGCGCGGGCTCACTGCTACGCCCATACGTAATATCGCGCGCGCAAACAGGGCGTTGGCGGATGCCGATCCGGAGCCGTTAACGTTCGCAAACTTGACGACGAAGTCGTTAATCGCCTGGATATTCTTCATTAGATGACGAGACCTGCCTGTTGGGTATTTAGTTAACGGTTTCGATGCATGGAGACGTGCGCGGGATCGTTTTAAGTGCGAGCCGGCGACTCGCCGCCCAGTGCGACTCTCGCGCTGAAATTGCAGCGGCTTTAGCCGTCGCTGGTCTTATAAAGCCTCGCACCTAAGCAGCCGTCGATCGCTTTTTGGGTTCGCGGCATTTCGGACCCGCGTGCTCCATGTCGAGAAGAAATTTCTGCATATCCCACGCGCCAGTCGGACAACGCTCGGCACACAAGCCGCAGTGCAAGCACATATCTTCGTCTTTGGCCATGATGCGCGCCGTCTTCAAGGGTTCTGAAACATAGATATCTTGGGTTAGATCTTCCGACGGTGCATTCAGCCGTGCACGCAGATCGGGTTCGTCGCCGTTGTCGGTAAAATTGATGCAGTCGGTCGGACAAATGTCTTCACAAGCGTCGCATTCGATACATAAGTTGTGGTCGAACACTGTTTGAATGTCGCAATTCAAACAGCGTTCGGCTTCGGCGACCGCAAGGTTTTGGTCATACCCCAGTTCAACTTCGACTTTAATACTGGCTAGTGCATTGCGCAGATCTTTTAGCGGAACCTTATAACGCAAATCGTTTGAGATATCGTTGTCATAGCTCCATTCATGAATACCCATTTTTTGCGAGCTAAAATCGATTCTGGGTGGCGGTCGCACGCTGATATCTTCTGCGTGGCAAAATTTGTCGATCGATATAGCTGCATCATGTCCGTGCGCAACGGCCCAAATAATATTCTCTGGACCGAATGCAGCGTCACCACCGAAAAATACGTTTGGCAGCGTCGCCTGGAACGTGGCTTTATCGACTTTGGGCATTCCCCAATCGTCGAAATCGAGACCAATGTCGCGTTCTATCCACGGAAACGAATTTTCTTGGCCGACTGCAACCAAAACATCGTCACACGGGATGTACTCGTCGGGTTCCCCTGTTGGGACCAACGAACGCTTGCCATTGTCGTCATAGACGGCCGCGACCTTCTCGAACGTCATGCCGACCAATTTGTCGGATTCGTGATTAAACTCTTTTGGTACGAGGTAATTCAGGATCGGAATGTTCTCGTGCGCAGCGTCTTCCTTTTCCCACGGGGATGCCTTCATTTCGTCGAATCCAGAACGGACAACAACTTTCACTTCATCGCCTCCGAGGCGTCGAGACGAACGGCAACAATCCATTGCAGTGTTTCCGCCACCCAGAACAATCACTCTTTTACCGATTTTCTCGATATGGCCGAACGACACCGACGACAACCAATCAATGCCGATATGAATGTTTTTGCTGGCCTCGACTCTGCCGGGAACGTCCAGATCTCGCCCGCGTGGCGCGCCCGTGCCGACGAATATTGCATCGTAGTCCTCGGCTAAGACATCTTTTAGCGAATTGATCCAGCTGTTACCACGAAAATCGACACCCAGTTCGAGGATGTAACCGACTTCCTCATCGATGACTCTTTCCGGTAGGCGAAACTTTGGAATCTGGCTGCGGATCATGCCGCCGGCGCGATCCTCACCATCGAATATGACGACCTCATAGCCTAGCGGAACAAGGTCTCGGGCGACTGTGAGAGAGGCCGGGCCGGCGCCAATGCAGGCAATTCGTTTGCCGTTCTTCTTGCGTGCTGGATTCGGAAGTCGTTTACGGATATCACCTTTGAAATCCGCAGCAACGCGCTTTAGACGGCAAATCGCGACGGGTTCTTCTTCGACTCGACCGCGCCGACAGGCGGGTTCACAAGGTCGATCGCAGGTACGTCCCAGCACTCCGGGGAACACATTGGACCGCCAATTGATCATGTAGGCGTCGGCGTAGCGACCCGCTGCAACCAAGCGAATGTATTCCGGGACTGGCGTATGTGCTGGGCAGGCCCACTGGCAATCTACAACTTTGTGGAAATAGTCGGGATCCCCGATGTCAGTACGATCCAAGTCGGACTCCTTTCAACGCGGTTGTCATCGCCATCTCCCAGTCTAAAAAGTGTGGAATTGTAGGGACATACTACGATCCAACGCTTGATCTGCCAAGCGCTGCATGCGCTGCAATAACCTGCTGGTACGACTATATTTCTGAGGTCGGTGCTGTTGCCTTAGAACTCGAATTTACAACCGATTTATACACTAGCTCGAGATCGCGATCGCGCAATGGTGTAAGCCCGAAACTGTACTCGAATTCACCCATCCAACGCTTGCGACGAGTCCGGTGTCATCGGACGAGCCTGGCGGTCGAGGCGGTATCGCATTACCAAAGGTACCCAAAATTTATTTATCGTCTTTCCAATGCCTTACGGAGTGGTGGGGCACAATGCTTAGCAAGTTCTATTAATACCGATCTGAAAGTCCTGGGGAGAAATAGGGATGCAACTAATAATTCGGACATTTTTTAACGGCTTACTCGCTTTCTTACCCATCTTTATTACGGTCTACGCCGTCTACCATGTTGGCGGTTGGCTTAATAAAATTACGAACGAGTCACTAAAGCTATTGGTTCCTGGCATCGTCGAAGTTCCCGGCCTCGGCATTGCGGTCGGTGCTTTAGCAATATTTTTACTCGGGCTACTCGTTTCTTCACGATTGACGCGCTGGATTTACAATCTCGTCGAGACGCCGCTACGACATCTGCCAATCGTTAAGGAGTTATATGTCGCATTAAAGCAACTCACTGAATTTTTATCGCCAGGTAAGAAAGATAAATCGAATCAGGTCGTAAGCGTACATCACCCCGATTACGACATCGCCCTAATCGGATTATTGATGCGCGAGCAAACGAACGATATTGGGTTTCGTGATGCGGCGGACGATCGAGTCGCCGTCTATTTACCGATGAGTTATCAGATCGGCGGATTCACGGTATTCGTGCCGCGTACGTGGATCGCAAAAGTCGATATCCCGGTCGAGACGGCTTTACGCGAAACGCTCACCGGCTGGATGCAACAATAACCTCAATTGGCGCCGGATATCCCTCTGGCCTAGGAGCCGATGAATTGCGGCTTGCGCTTCTCCAAAAACGCGTTCACGGCCTCTTTGTGGTCGGCGGTTTTAGCGCACCGTACAGTGTGTGCCGCTTCACTAGCTAGGCAAGCTCTGAGATCACCGTCAATCGCGGCGTTGATATGCGATTTAATATAGCGAAGCGCAATCGGCGGACCGTTTGCAATGGTGGACGCAATTTCACGGGCACGGATTTGTAACTGATCGTCCGCGACAACCTCGTTGAACAATCCGAGTGCGAGGCATTGCGTCGAGTCAAGTTTTGGATTCAGAAAAAAGAACTCTTTCGCCTTCGCCGGTCCGACGAGTTGTGTTAATTGCCAGCTTCCGCCGTAATCGCCGGGTAGTCCAATGTTGGCAAACGCCGTCTTAAGGAATGCGCTGGTCGCGCCAATTCTGAGATCGCAGGCGAGCGCTATCGAAAATCCGGCGCCTGCTGCAGGTCCCGGTAATGCCGCTATTGTTGGCTTCGATAGTTCGTGCAGTCGTAAGGTTAAGGTTTCCTCTCGACGCAAGAGTTCGCGTGCGGCCTCTTCTTGAGAGCGTTCTTTTGGTGCGACGGAGCTCGTGCCGGCCATCCCAGAAATATCACCACCGGCGCAAAACGCCGAACCAGCACCGGTGAGGATGAGGCAGCGGACTTCCGGGTTCTCATCCAATGCGAGCAGCGTTTCACGTAATGCTGGAGTCAAAATGTCCGATAGCGCGTTGCGTTTCTCTGGCCGGTTTAGCGTAATGGTCGCGATGGAATCTTCAATGTCACACAAAAGTTGCTCCGTTCCCGTCTCAAATTCACTCATCTTATTAAACCGCCGCCGGATTAAATTGGAAGGCTGTAAGTATAGATCCCGTAACCAGCGCGATCGATTCACGACCGAAAAAAGCCCATCCAAAATGGTGCTTAGATGTTTTCGCCGGCGACAAATCGGTGCGCCAAATGGTTGCACCCGTGCGTCTGGGTCCCATTATCCCTAGGAGAGACGGTGAGTTAGAAGATTGGCCTGAATATTGCGATGCACAATTAAACGTCGATCGCGAGCTTGGAGATCGAGGTAGTCGGTTGCCTTGTTTGGAACCAGGACACGACGCTTCTAATTGGGCTCGGCGTTCGCGTTTTTAAGAGACTCGTGAAGATGCGAGTTATCAACGCCCAATTGCCAGTTATGTAACAAGGGGTTCGACAGTGACTACTACGCATTTTTCCGCGCTCAGAAGGAGTGCAACCGCAGTTCTGGTCGTCCAGGCCTAACCATGGCGTCGCCAGTATCTGCAGAACCGCCTGACGAGGCTCCGAAACGTATCGTAGAAACTTTGATGGCGGGCAAGGTCGACCTCCAGCTCCGCTATCGATTTGAAAATGTTGACGACGACCTCGTACCAAATGACGATGCGAACGCGTCGACCTTGCGAGCAGCGTTGGGATTTCGAACGGGCGTTTGGGAAGGCATCAGCGCGTACGTGCAAATGGAGCACGTCTCGCAAGTGTTCGTCGACGATTACAAAGAAGGTCCGGGACCGGTCGATGCGCCCAAAGCAGGCTTATTTCCGGTCGTTGCCGATCCGCCGGGTACGGAACTGAATCAAGCCTACGTGCGCTATGCCGGAAGTCCGTATTACACCGTGACGGCGGGGCGTCAAATTATGACGGTTAGAAATGCGCCGTTTCATCGGCATTTAGGTACAGTTTTGTGGCGCCAGAATTGGCAGACCCAGGATGGACTATCGCTGCAACTGAAACCGATGAAAGATTTGGACGTCAATTACGCGTACTCGTTTCAAGTCAATCGAATCTTCGGTGACGACGCGCCATCACCATTCAATCGTTTCGATTGCGATTGTCATTACGTTAATACGCAGTACCACGGGCTTGCGCACGTCAAGTTGGAGGTGTTTGCCTACCTACTCGATATCGACAACGCCAAGGCTGACTCGCACAACACCTATGGCGGGCGCGCATCAGGTGCTTATCCATTTCACGAACAATGGAAAGTGCTTTATGCGGGTGAGTACGCGACGCAATCGGACAGCAGCGACAACCCGCTATCAATCGATGCGGACTACTATCTTGTCGAAGGTGGATTCAACGTTAAGATCGCTAATGCATTTATATCTTCGCTAACCCTCAAGTTTGATTACGAAGTATTGGAAGGTAGCGGTCGTCCAGGAACCGCGACGTTCAACACGCCGTTAGCGACAGGTCATGCTTATCAAGGCTGGGCCGATCGTTTTCTAACAACCCCTATCGATGGGGTTGAAGATACTTACATAACGGCAGTCGCGGGTATCCTCGACGGGAAATTCATCGCCTCCTATCACATGCTGGATTCTGACAATCTCGACTACGAGTATGGCAACGAGTTCAACATTCAATATACGCATAAAGTGGCAAAGCACTTCACCGTTGGGGCTAAAGCAGCTGTTTATTCGGCAGACAGAAACGCGATCGCCCTGGCTAGGGCAGGAGGCTTACGAAATAACGATGTCACGAAATTCTGGGCGTGGCTGCAGTTCGACTATTGATGGTGAAATCAGTCTTCGTTAACTAAGAGTTAGTGCCCCGTTTATTCCGCGCGGTGGCGAATTTTCCTCGCCGCGCGTCCTCCTGTTGCACCCCCATTTGATTCGTCCGAACCGAATCCCTGCCGTCATTCCTGATCCTCCTCGTCACGAACCGCCGACCTGCGTTGATTAAAAATGCGGCAGTGCACAAAAACGAGCAATTATTTTTCATACGCTCCAAAAGAGGGCGGATTATTAGGTTCCTAGTATGTGTTTTTCGATTGATGAATATCGTATTAATTTTTTTATTCAAATAGTTACGTGGGTTCCCATCAACCTGGCACAGTTATTGCCCTATCTGATTTAGCTGCAGACGTAGCTCGCAACACCCCGGTAAGACCTGAGTAAGGAGAGTCGTTGTTCTAGGGGGCGCGGAAGTTTGCGTCCTCTAGAACGACATGGATTTAAGGCTCGGCGATGCCAAGTCGCCTCGAACAGCACGTTAGGAGAATACGAATGACCATTGGATCCACAATTCGACGGTACGCAAAGCGCGCGATGTTGGCGGTGCTGCTATGCGCAGGTTTGCCGACGGATGGATTTAGTGAAGCGCTCGACGTTGAAAAGGACGAGCTCAAGTTCGGTTTCATTAAATTAACTGATATGGCACCGCTCGCGGTGGCCTACGAGAAAGGCTACTTCGAAGAGGAAGGTTTGTTCGTCACGCTAGAATCGCAGGCGAATTGGAAAGTACTGCTCGACAGAGTCATCACGGGTGAATTGGACGGCGCGCACATGCTCGCGGGGCAGCCGTTAGCAGCAACAATAGGATTTGGTACCAAGGCACACATTGTCACCCCGTTCTCGATGGATCTGAACGGTAACGGCATCACAGTTTCGAACGACGTCTGGGCGTTAATGAAACCGAATATTCCGAAAGATGCACAGGGCCTACCGATCCACCCGATCAAAGCCGACGTCTTAAAGCCCGTGATCGAGAAGTTTCGGGCTGAAGGCAAGTCGTTCAAAATGGGTATGGTTTTCCCGGTCTCGACCCACAACTACGAGTTGCGCTATTGGCTCGCGGCCGGTGGCATTCATCCTGGCTTCTATTCCAAGAGCGATATCTCCGGGCAGATCCAAGCGGATGCCTTACTGTCGGTCACGCCGCCCCCACAAATGCCGTCAACAATGGAAGCCGGCACGATCCACGGCTACTGCGTCGGTGAGCCTTGGAATCAGCAAGCTGTGTTTAAGGGCATCGGTGTGCCCGTCATCACAGACTACGAAATTTGGAAAAATAATCCCGAAAAAGTGTTCGGTCTCACCGCGGAGTTCACCGAGAAAAACCCAAACACGACACTCGCTTTAACGAAAGCTCTAATTCGTGCCGCGCAATGGCTGGACGAGAACAATAACGCGAACCGGGTCGAGGCGGTCAAGATTTTGGCTAAAGCCCAGTACGTTGGTGCAGACGAAGAAGTCATCGCCAATTCAATGACTGGCACATTTGAGTACGAAAAAGGCGATAAGCGCTCGATTCCCGACTTCAATGTGTTCTTCCGGTACTTCGCCACCTATCCCTATTACTCAGACGCCGTATGGTATTTGAGCCAAATGCGCCGCTGGGGACAAATCACCGAAGCCAAAGACGACGCTTGGTATGACCACGTCGCGAAGAAAGTCTACCGACCTGATATCTACCTAGCCGCTGCCGAGTTACTGGCTACTGACGGGCATCTTATGCGCAAGGACGTTCCGTGGGAGTCAGATGGCTATCGTGCGCCGCAATCCGAATTCATCGATTCGATTACGTTTGATGGACGCAAACCGAACACTTATTTACAGCAATTTCCTATCGGCCTTAAAGGCGGTGATCAGATCGTCGCGGGCGCCGATTAACGTGGCGTAAATAACTTCCAATAAAGATGAATTCGGTAAATAGGCAAATCTGGGGAGATTGCGATGTCAACTGTAAATGAGGCGATAGGTGTTGGGGCGCCAGACACGAATGCCGCGCTAAGACGCGAAAAATTCTTCACATGGATCAATCGCGCTTCAACCTACCTAAACGTGCTGGGACTCGGATGGCTAGTTCCGTTATTCAAAATCGCGGGCGGGGAACCCGCGAAGACTAATCTACGCGACCTGTGGCAACTGCTTTTTGTTCCGTTAATCGGGATCGCGTGTTTCTTGGTGCTGTGGGCGACTTTAGCACCGCAGGTGAAAACTTCTCTGGGAGCAATCCCCGGTCCGGCCCAAGTTTGGGAGGAATCGATTGCGTTATGGTTCGATCACAAAAACGAAAGAATCAAAGCCGCGGAATTTTATGCCCGTCAGGACCTTCGCAATTTAAAACTCGTGGAAGCGGGGAAGGCGGACCGCGTAAAACAGCGGTCCTATACGGGTAAACCAACTTACATCGATCAGATCATTACGAGCTTGTTTACCGTCGCTCTGGGTTTTTTGATCGCGACAATTATTGCTGTTCCGCTCGGCATCGCGGCAGGTTTATC
>JBLFWZ010000087.1:0-15355 GCA_047611905.1 Gammaproteobacteria bacterium
TCGATCTCGTCGATTAGAAGTACCGGGCTACGCGTGCCTCTCAAGGCACGCAGCAACGGTCTTTCTAGCAGATATGTTTCATCGAAAATTGCGGCTTCGGTGGCCTGCGCATTGTGCTCAGATTGTTCGTCGAGTCGAATGCGCAGGATTTGTTTCGCGTAATTCCATTCGTATAAAGCCGCCGAAGCGTCTAGGCCTTCATAACATTGGAGGCGAATTAAATCGGTGTCCAGCGCACCAGCGAGCACTTTGGCGATTTCCGTTTTGCCGACACCGGCGTGCCCTTCGATCAATAATGGTCGATGCAAGCGCAGCGCCAGGAAGAGGGCCGTCGCGATGTCATCGTCCCCAACATAGCCGCGGGCAGACAACAGGGCCGATACATCTTCGATATTTTGCACGTCGTTCATGGGATCAGAAATTAGCCCGTGTGTAATGGCAGTGGAGAGTTCTAATCCTTCACAGCGCTAAATACGCGAATATGATGATGGCTAAGACGCCGGCGGGTATGGCAAGGCGTCTTAATACTGGCCACCATGCGGCTTCGCCAATATTGAGAGCCTCGTTTTCAGTACTCACGGAGGCAGGGGCGGGTGATTCTGTGTCGGTCGATGGGGGTTGTTCGCTACCGATAGACAGGGTGCTGTCCACGGGCGCGGGCGAAGGGCTAACCGCGCCGATCTGCTGACCGAGGCGTGCGGCGAATTCGTTCATGAGTTTCTCGCCGACTTCTTCCATAACGCCGCGGCCAAATTGCGCGGCTTTGCCACTCACGGTGAACTCGCTCGCGATGGTGATTTCGCTGCCATCGCCGGCCTCGTTGCCATGCAATTTGACCTGCGTTTTTGCCGCTCCTCGCCCTTTAATTTCTTTAGCAGCTGCATCGACAATAGCCGTTTTTGCCTCATCGTCTCGTTCAATAAAGTGGATATTGCCGCGATAGGTCATCTCCATCGGGCCGAGTTTAACCTTCAGTCGCCCAACATAATCGTCGCCGTCTTTTGATTCGATCGTCGCTCCCGGCATACAAGGCGCAATACGCTCGATGTCCATTAATGTCTCCCAAGCCTCGTCTAAGGGGAGATCCACCTTCAATATGTAATCAAAATTCATAAGCTTCCTTATGCATAAACTGGGTTGAGTGCCGCAAATACCCGCTGCGGGGAAATGGGGAATTCGGTAATGAATACTTCACGACATGCGAGCGCATCGTTAACCGCGCCAATTACGGCCGCAGGCGCAGAGATCATCGCGGATTCGCCCATACCTTTAATGCCGCCGGGGACAAGGTCGGAGGGCGTTCGAAGATGTTCAATTTGTATATCTGGTACGTCGCTTGCGGTGGGCAACAGATAATCCATGAACGTCGTCGTCGCGAGTTGAGCGTTTTCGTCGTGCACGAGTTCTTCGAGCAAGGTCGATCCAATCGCCTGGGCAATTCCACCTCGGATCTGGCCTTCCACGACCATCGGATTAATCATCTGCCCGCAATCTTCAACAGCGTAAAATTTCTCAACCCTCACAATACCCGTCTCGATATCGACTTCGACAATCGCTGCGTGTCCGCCGTTGGCGAGGACAAGATCCGCTGGATCGAAGGTTGCCGTTGCTTCTAAGGTTGGATCGAAGTCCTCCGGGTGCGTCGCTTCGGCGAAGTAGATCGCGCCAGCCACCTCTGCCATCGACAGGCTCTTGGTTGGGACCCCGGCAACATGGACCGCGTTGTCCGCCAGCACGATATCGTGTGGCGATGCCTCGAGCATGTGGCCGGCAATTTGTTTGATTTTTTCACGGACCACATCCGCTGCGCGGCCGATCGATCCCGCTCCAATCACGGCGCCACGGCTGGCCCAGGTACCAAGGCCTTGCGTGTTCGCAGTACTTCCGGATTGTATGACCACATTGTCCACCGGCACGCCGAGTGCATCGGCGGCAACTTGAGCAAGCGTCGTCGCGTGACTTTGGCCGGCGGACACGAGCGAGGTCGTTACTGTCACCGTACCGGTCGGGTCTACCCTTACCGTCGATGTGTCATGAGTGGTGATAGGCAAGTCTAGAAATTGCAATGCTCGCGTACCGATACCGGTGACTTCGTTAAAGGCACTGACGCCTAGGCCCAAATATTTTCCATTTGCGCGCGCGTCTATTTGGCGCTGCCGGAACGATTCGTAATCGACCATGCGCTCGAGCGTGTCGATAGTCTCTAAGAACGTTCCTTCTTTGATCACCATCGAAGTTGCGTTCGTATACGGGAAGTCTTCTTTGCGCACGACGTTGCGGCGGCGAATTTCGAATGGCGACAGATTGAGTTTTCTAGCGGCTTCGTCAATCAGACATTCGCGTGCGATGTGCCCCGCGGTGTATCCGACTCCGCGATATGCGCCGATTGGGCATTTATTAGTCGCGTAATCGATACTGTCGGCGTGCGCTACAGGTATCTTATATACGCCGGTGATTAACGGAGCACCACATTCAGACTCGATGGCTGCTGTCCATGGCAAACAATTATAGGCGCCGGAATCGGTGAAGGAATGATTTCTGACGGCGAGAAACTTGCCTTGGTCGTCAGTCGCTAATGTCATCGCGTTGTGCTGATGTTTCGCGTGCGTTGCGCTGAGCAAATTTTCTTGCCGATCTTCGATCCAGGAGACCGGGTAGCCGAGTTCGCGGGTTAACAGGCACACCACAAGTTCCTCTGTGTGCACGTGCGCCTTTTGTCCGAATCCACCGCCGACTTGCGGCGTGACGACTTCAATGGTGTGCTCCGGGATCTGCAGAAATAAAGCCAGCATGGTACGTAAAATTCCAGGCATTTGTGTCGCAGACCAGAACGTCAGCAAACCGTTCGTCCATTCGAATTTACCGACGCAGCCGCGCGTTTCGATTGGTGCGGCGCTAACTCGGTTGTTGTAAAACGTGGCTTCGACCACTAATGCTGCCGATGCAATCGGTTCGTCGACTGCATCGGCGACCCGAACATTTCGATTAATGATATTCGCTGGCACAGAATCATTCGCGAGGTCCACACCGAGCGCCGCGTGTTCGATATTCTCAATGACAGGTAATTCGTCGTAATCGACATCGATTAATTCTGCCGCATCCTCCGCAACCCGCCGTGAACTTGCGACGACCACGGCGACGGTTTCTCCTACGTATCGCACTTCGCCGTGCGCTATTGCCGGCTGGGTCGTGCCAACAAAACCTTCAACCTCAAGTGCCGATGTGATGCCCGGTGTGCGCTGCAGAACATCGCTTCCAGTCCAAATTAGTTCGACCCCAGGAATCGCTGCGGCTGCGCTCGTATCAATCTGTATAATTTTTGCGTGCGCGAACGGTGATCGCACGAACGCGGCATGGCGCATGTCTGGTAGGCGAATGTCTGCGACGTACTCACCACGACCCGTAAGCAAGGTCGCGTCTTCGCGGCGTGGTACAGATTTGCCGATCGAGTTTAAGCTTAGCGTTGCAACTTGATCTTTACTCAACGTGCTAACCCCTATTAGGTGCCGATTCGATCGCTTGGAAAACTCGGTCGGGTGATATTGGATATTGCTGAATGAATACGCCAAGACACGCCAACGCATCATTTACCCCGCCAATCACGGCGGCGGGCGCAGAGATCATCGCGGATTCGCCCATCCCCTTAATGCCGCCAGGGACGAGCGCGGAGGGCGTGCACAAATGAGCGATTTCAATATCTGGGACGTCGCACGCGCTCGGTAATAAATAGTCCATAAACGTTGTGGTCATCAGCTGAGAATGATCATCGTGAACTAGTTCTTCCAGTAAACTCGAGCCTATGGCTTGGGCGATGCCGCCACGAATTTGACCTTCAACGATCATTGGGTTGATCATTTGCCCGCAATCCTCAACGGCAAAAAATTTTTCGATCTTAACGATGCCAGTTTCCGCATCGACTTCTACGATTGCGGCGTGTCCGCCGTTGGCTAATACCGCGTCCGCCGGGTCGTAGGTAGCGGTTGCCTCCAAGGTCGGGTCGAAATTTTCTGGATGAGTTGATTCGGCGAAATAGATCGCGCCAGCAACGTCGGCCATCGACATTCCGCGTTCCGGCACGCCGGCGACGTGAACTTGGTCGTTTTCAAAGACAATATCTTGCGGCGACACCTCGAGCATGTGGCCGGCAATTTGGCGAATTTTAACCCGTACCATCTCCGCTGCGCGTGCAATCGATCCGGTGCCGATAACGGCAGCTCGGCTCGCGAAGGTACCGAGTCCATATGTGTTTGCGGTACTCCCGGATTGAACCACGACTTTATCGACCGCTACCCCAAGCGCGTCCGCCGCGACCTGCGCGAATGTCGTTGAGTGGCCTTGTCCGGCCGCGACAAATGAGGTTGTAACGGTTACGGTTCCGGTCGGGTCGACCCGCACTGTTGCGGTATCGTGGGACGTGATGGGTGTGCCTATTTGGCTAAATGCGCGGGTACCAAATCCGGTAATTTCGTTGAACACACTGATGCCTAATCCAAGGTATTTACCTTGGGCGCGTGCTGCTGTTTGACGTTCTTGAAATTTGGGATAGTCAACCATAGATTCCAAGCGATCAACGGTTTCTAAGAACGATCCTTCACGAATTACGATTTTACTCGCGCTGGCGTACGGAAAGTCTGATGTCTGAATGATGTTCGTTCGCCGAATCTCGAATGGCGATAATTCCAGTGCGCGTGCTGCTTGGTCGATCAATGATTCTCTGGCTATCTGGCCTGCCGTCCAGCCAACGCCTCGATAAGCCCCGATCGGGCATTTACTCGTCGCGAGCTCGAGGCTCTCTAGTTTCGCCAGCGGAATTTTATAAACACCCGTTATCGATGACGTGCCAACTTTCCCTTCGACGGAGGCCGTCCACGGTAAGGCGTTGTAGGCGCCGGCATCCGTCGATGCGTGGTTTTTCATGGCCAGCATCTTGCCGTTTGCGTCGAACGCTAACGACATGTCATTGATCTGATGCTTCGCATGCGTTGCGCTGAGCAAATTCTCTTGGCGATCTTCAATCCAAGAAACAGGAATGCCCAGTTCGCGAGCTAGCAAACAAACAACAAGCTCTTCGGGATGGACATGGGCTTTCTGTCCGAAGCCGCCGCCCACTTGCGGGGTGATCACTTCAATAGTGTGCTCAGGAATTTGCAGGCACATCGCGAGTATGGTCCGCAGGTAGCCCGGCATTTGAGTTGCCGACCATAAGGTCAGCAGACCGTTCGTCCATTCGTGTCGCGCGACGCAACCACGTGTTTCGATCGGCGCGGCGCTGACCCGATTGTTGTGGAACACGCCGCTGACTACTGTTGCCGCCGCAGCAAATGCCGCATCTACGTCGTCGTTCGCGCGGATATCGCGAAAGATGACGTTGTTGGCCACTTCGTCGTTGGCCAAATTTTCTGCGGCAACAGCTTCATGAATATTATTGACTGTCGGTAGTTCCTCGTAGTCCACGTCGATGAGTTCGAGCGCGTCTTCGGCAACCCGACGACTCGTGGCAACGACCGCAGCAATTGTTTCGCCGACGTAACGTACTTCGTCCGTCGCCATTGCCGGTTGGGTCGTCGCACCGTAGTTTTCAACTTGAAGGCTGGCAGTGATGCCTGCCGTGTGGCGTGCAGCATCCTCACCCGTCCAGATTAATTCAACTCCGGGCAATATCGTCGCCGCACCAGAGTCGATGTTGAGAATTTTCGCGTGCGCAAATGGTGCGCGTAGGAACGCGACGTGAAGCATGCCGGGTAGGCGAATGTCAGCAATGTATTGCGATCGGCCAGTCAGAATAGTCGCGTCTTCTTTACGTGGAACGGATTGGCCGATCGCACGCGTGGTGATCGAGACGACTTCGTGCTTATCCACGCTGTTCGCTACGGATAAATTCTGCGACTTCAGGGTCGCAAATGGCATCAACAATCGTTTCGTAGCCTGTGCAGCGGCACAAGTTTCCGGAGATCGTTTCACGTACTTCGTCGCGCGTTGGCGTGGGGTTCTCTCGGAGCAGAGCGAGGGCTGTCGCCAACATGCCTGCCGAACAAAAACCACACTGTAGCGCATGGTGGCGCTTGAACGACTCTTGTAGCGGGTGCAGTTTAAGGCCACTTGCCAAGCCTTCGACCGTTTGAATGTCGCGGCCCTCAGCTTGCACGCCAAGCATCAAGCAAGCGCGCATCGGTTGATCGTCGACGAGCACCGTACAGGCACCGCAAACGCCGTGCTCGCATCCGACCTTCGTTCCGGTTAAGCCGAGTTCGTAGCGTAAGGTATCGGCAAGACTAATGCGTGGTTCGATTGCGAAGCTGTATGGCCGCCCATTTACGGTTGTTTTAACTGGCAGCAGTTCATCGTCGGCGGTCTTTTTCACTGGTTCGGCTCCACGGCGGCACGTAACAGTGCGCGCTTGATCAATGTGCTCCCTACCTTGCGCCGATACTCGGCGCTAGCATGTATGTCCGCATGAGATCTTAGATCGCTGGTTGCGATACGCCCCGCTTCGGCAGCGGTTTCCTCAGTGACTTGTTTGCCGGATAGAAATGCCTCGGCCGCTGGCGCGCGCAATGGTCGATCGGCGACGCAGCCCAAGGCGATGCGCGCTTCATTGCATTGGCCGTCGCGCATCCTCAATCCAGTTGCGGCCATCACCAATGCGAAATCTCCAGGTCGTCGCGAGACTTCTTCAAACGCCCAAGTGTGATCGGACAACGGAAATTCGATTTGTGTCAGCAGCTCACCGCTTTCAATTGCGGTGGAGAAATGCCCGGTAAAAAAATCGGCGGCCCGGACCCGTCTATCGCCGCCGGTGCCTGTGATAACCATGCTCGCGTTCAGCGCGCAAACAACGACCGGCATTTCTGCCGCCGCATCTGCGTAAGCAAGACTGCCACCGATGGTGCCGCGGTTGCGAATAGCGGCGTGAGCGACATGCTTTAGTGCAAGATGAATTAATGGAAAATTCGCTTGGTGGGCGCTAGCCCGAGCGAGTTGATCGAACGTCACCATCGAGCCAATCTTTAGTATGTTGTCTTCGAAGACAACGTTTTTCAGTTCCTTTAGTGGGCTTAGATCAACCAAGCAGCTGGGGGACGCCATGCGCAATGCGAGAATCGGCAAAAGGGTTTGACCACCAGCCAGCGGTCGTGCGTCTTCATCGCTGGCGAGGAGTTCGACTGCCTCTGCGACGGTAGCGGGCACAGCGTAAGAGAACGCCGGAAACTTCATTTCGTACCTCCACGTGTGTTTGTTGCGTTTGGCCGTGATCGCGCTAAAGCGAAAGGCTCTGCTACGTCGATGGCTTCGTGTCGGCCTACTATAAACCGGGAAGACGACGCTTTGCACGAGATTGGCTTACGATCGCCTTTAGGTCCTCATGAACGTACTTTTTAATGCTTCCGGCGTGCTCAACTCGGGCAGCCGACGGGGTTTCGAAAAGGGCCTAGTCTGAGCAGATTGGTGGTTTACGCTGTTGCCATGGACAAGACTGCTCTAGTTGCGCCGCGAGCCGGATTAAAGTGGCCTCGTCGCCGAAGCGACCCGTGAAATGTAGCCCTACCGGTAAATTTTCCTCGGTCCAATGTAACGGTAAAGAGATTGCCGGCTGGCCGGTCGCGTTCGCGATATAGGTGTAGGGCGAGAACTTTGCCATCCGTCGCCGCAGCTCGAACGGATCGTCCTTGTAGACCAGTGTGCCGAGAGGAACGGGTGGTTGACCTAAGGTTGTCGTTAACCAGACATCGTGATCCACATAGAATCGACTAATCTCGCGGCAATAGCGCTGAACGTCTTGTACGGCGAGTAGATAGTCGGGCGCGCTTAAATTACGTCCGCGCTCGGTAAACGCCCACACAAACGGCTCGAAGCTTTCCTCGTTGAGTTCCTTGCCGAGCCGTCTCGCCCAGTCGGCGAGTGCCCAAGCGACGCCGCTCGCGAGCACGGTGGTGTAGCGCGTCCAAAAATCGAGTGCGTCGTATTGCGGCGCGCATTGTTCGACGCGATGGCCGAGATCCGCGCACATGGCAGCGGTCGCGAGGATCGCCTTTTCGCATTCGGGGTCGAGTGGATCACCTAGCGGTGTCACGGTCGAAAAGCCGATCCGCAGTTGTCCTGGTGATTGTCCAACTTGCTCGAGAAAAGTATCGCCGGGCGCCGGCGCCGTGTATGGTTCGCCAATATCTGGCCCTGCGATCACGTCTAACAACGCTGCGCTATCGCGTACGCTGCGGGTTAGCGCGTGCTCGACGAAATATCCGGAAATTACATCACCATAGTGAGGCGCTAAGGTGGTCCTGCCGCGCGTAGGTTTAAGCCCAACTAAGCCGCAGCACGACGCTGGAATACGGATCGATCCGCCGACATCGTTGCCGTGCGCCATGGGTACGACCCGTGCGGCAACGGCGGCCGCTGCACCGCCGCTCGAACCGCCGGGAGTGAGGGATGGATCCCACGGATTGTGGGTAGCTCCGAAGCGTCTCGGTTCGGTAGTGACGCCAATCGCAAACTCCGGCAAATTCGTCTTGCCGATCGTGATCAAGCCAGACCGGGAAAATCGCTTATACGTTTCGCTATCTTCTTTGGGAATGTAGCCGTCCAAAAAATCGCTACCTTCGTAGAACGGTACTCCGGCAACTTCGGCGACAAAATCTTTCATCAAAAATGGCACGCCAGCAAATGGGCCATTGCCGAGCGGCCCACAGGCTGCCGTTCGTGCGTGCTCGAACATGTCCGTTATCACGGCGTTTAAACGGCCATTTACCGCCTCGCAACGGGCGATTGCCTCATCGACTAATTCGAGTGGCGTCACCTGTTTTGTTCGCGCGAGTTCGGCGAGCGCTAAGCCGTCGAGATCGCCATAGTCCAAAATACTGCTAGCCATTAATCACGCCCTTCATTGAGTTGTGCACGCTTTACACCTCGTGCGTAAAACTAACACAGTCGCTGGCTGTTGGCGGAAAATCCCATGGACTGGTGGTTTGGGTGCTGTTCAAGCTAAGCTTAAATCCCCACGCACTCGGAGAACTGACATGAGCGTTCGTTTATACGCGATGACCTGCGGCTGGCTAACGATGCCGATGCCTATGTTGATGCACGGCACGGAAGGCAAGTTGAAGATCCCGGTTCCTGCATATTTTATTCGCCATCCGAAAGGCACGGCAGTTTTCGATTCGGGAATGTCGATGAAAGTTCAACGTGAAGGGGCGAAGGCGCTGGGTGCAATGGAAGCGTATTTCGATGTGCACTACGAACCGAATGAAGAAATCTCGGCACGCCTTGCGGAAGTCGATATGGACGCTGATAAGATCGACTTCCTGGTCAGCTCCCATTTGCATTTTGATCATTGCGGCGGCAATGAGTTGATCAAAAATGCGCGTTGGATTGTACAGAAAAAAGAATGGGAAGCCGCCTCCAACCGGGGTACCCCAGTGTCCAAACAGTACAACCCGCACGATTTCGACCACGGACACGATCGCATAGAAGCAGACGGCGAATACGATATTTTTGGCGACAATTCCGTTCGATGCATTCCTACTCACGGACATACGCCGGGCCATCAATCACTAATGGTCGAAACAGACTCCGGTCCGATCGTGCTATGCGGGGATGCTTGCTATCTGCGCAAAACGATTGAGGAAATGTGGCTGCCGGCGCGCTCGGTCGTGCACGATGAAACCCTGATGCGTGCATCGCTTGAACGACTCAAGTCGTTGCAAGAAGGCGGCGCTCGCCTCATGTATGGACACGACCCAGAGTTCTGGGCAGATGTTCCCCAAGCACCGATCGCGGTCGCCTAACAGGAGAAGCCGTTATTACAATTAAAGTTATTGGCGCCGGTATTGGTCGCACGGGCACCACGTCCTTATGTGCGGCCCTAGAGATCCTGCTGGCAGGGCGTTGCTACCACATGATGGAAGTGTTTCCACGACCCGAGCACGTGCCGATATGGCACGAAGCGGCGCTAGGTGGGACACCGGATTGGCAGAATTTCCTAGCGGATTATGTGGCTGCGGTTGATTGGCCGGCGTCCGCCTATTGGGAACAACTTAGCCAAGCCTATCCGAACGCGTTAATCATCCTGTCGACCCGACGGGACGGCGAAACTTGGTTCAAGAGCGCCTCGAACACGATCTTCCCCTCGATGCTTAAGGCCGAGGATAGCCCGTGGCGTCGGATGATTATGGATATGATGAAGCACCAATTTATCGAAAACGTCGAAGATAAAGCGGCGGCAATTGCTGCCTACGAGGCTCACAACGCTTACGTTCGCGAACACGCACCTGCCGATCGCCTCATCGAATGGCAGGCGGAAGAGGGCTGGGCACCACTTTGCTCCGCCTTAAATGTGCCGATACCTGACCAAGCGTTTCCGCATTCCAATAGCACCGCAGATTTTAAAAATCGCGAAAAGGAACGCGAGGCGAGCTTAACGTAAGGGCGCTCGTGGTGATTTAAGAACGCCGTCAGTGGAATTCCCCAATAGGTTCAGACTCGATTGAATGTTCAATCGAGTCTGAACCTATTGAAAATCAGGGCTTGTTTCACTAGCCGACTTATTCGGCTTTGGAAAACGCGAGCAAAACGTTACCCGCGAGACCGCCGAATTTCGCATATCCGGAAGTGACGTACACCCAGCCATCAGCAACGACGACACCCGGACCGTCGATTGCACCGCCGTGACTCTTCGCACCATTGACCGATTCGTAGTTTTGCACCGTGTCGTAGTGCCACAGTTTTTCTCCGGTATCGGCATCAAACGCTTGAAGAATTCCACTTAAGGAGCCACTGAACACCACGCCAGGAATTACGGTAACCGCGGCGGTCTGCGCCGGACTGCAGTTTTTGCGTCCTTCGCAGCTCACCGGCGGCGCTTGCCAGACGATTTCGCCGCTTGCTGCATCAACCGCGACCGTGCCGCCGCCGGTGTCCGGATTTAATTCAGTATCAGCTGATATGAAGCGCTGCTCACGCCACGTCGCATCGGCTTTGGCGACGTAAAAGCGCTTGCCGTCGGTGGCTGGTCCCCACTCGATACCGCCGAGGATCCCACCTTCGGCAATTTTTTTCTGCCAGAGCAGACGGCCGTCATTATCCGGATCGAGCACATGCAATACGCCAGTTTTTTGGCCGGCGGCAAGCACGCGCTTGCCGGAGGCCAAGGTGACCAGCATCGGTGACGAGCCCATATCTTCATCCGGTCCGGTATTGTCAGGACAGTTGTCCTGGTCGTCGACATGACATGCGGAATTCCACACGTCGCCGACTAATCCTTGATAGACCCATTCGATCGAACCGGTGTCCATCGATAGTGCCAGGATTGAATCTGAGGTTTTTGTTGCCGGATTCGAGTAATTGTCGCTCGTTGCTACATATAGTCGACCAAGTTTGTGGTCTAGCGTGACGGCGGACCAAACTGACGCACCCGATGGCCCTATGGTTTGTTTGCCACGTGAATTGGCGCCCTGTGGCTTAGCTACTTCGTCGATGGTGTAGGTTTGCCACACGACGCGACCGGTCGCTGCGTCTATCTTCAGTACGGATCCGCGAAAGGAACAGCAAGGATACTTGGGATCAATTGAGAGACCTTCTTCGAGCGACGATACGCCAATGTATAAAGCCCCGTCGTTAAACTGAAATCCGCCGACTGTCCGTGCGGCCGGATGGGCATCGCTACGGATCTTCCAAATTAATTCGCCCGTCAATGCATCCACGGCGTACAGCCATCCGCTGATGTCGCCAAAGAAGGCAACTAAGCGATTGTGCTCGCCGATGATTTCAAGTCGCGGCGCGTTCTTAATGGGGGCGCCGGCTTGATAAGTCCAGTACGTACATCCAGATTCACTATCGAGAACATAAAATCGACCACTTCGACTGCCGATATAGATACGCCCATCGACCACAGTCGGTTGTGCCTCAACAACCGTCTCGCCGGGAAACGCGAAAACCCATTTCAGCTGCAGGTTTGCGATGTCAGATTTCTCAATGCCTGCCATCGCCGCGGGTTGAAAACGGGTATTACTATCGTCGACACCCCAACCGTTCCAATGTGGGGCGGAGAACGGATCGGCTGAAGACGAAATTTTCGTTTCACACAAATTCGCCGTGGCATCTCGCCAGTTTGGATTGTAAGTTTTTCCACTCAGATACTCGGCGACCGCTATCCGCTCTGGGCCGTCGAGATTCCATTGTCCGATGACCCTCATCGCACCGGTTTCTAGGGCTTGAACGATTGTGTCTGGAGATAAGGACTTCAACGTGTCGCGGGTCGGGGTGCGCGGCGCGCCGGCGTCGTGGCAGCTTGCGCAGTGCTCGGCGTAGACGGAAACGCCATCAATCGCGAATGACGCACTGCTGGCGACCAAGAAGCTAAGAGTCACGGCTGCAAGCAAGTTCGATCGCATATTTTTCCCCTAACAATTGAGAACCACAAATTGTTGGATAGCTTTCGGCTATCACCCAACCTTAAAACGAGCACATCAAAAATTCTAAGCTGCGAAGCGCAGCCCTTCGTGCGCTATTTCAATAAATCAGCTATGGCATCCAGCCCGGCTTGACCGCAGGCTTCATCTTGATCTCCGGTCGCGCCACTAACGCCGATGCCGCCTAACTGATCGCCCGCAGCAGTTAAGATCGGGAGTCCGCCCGGAAAGATGACAAAACCAGGCACGTTATCGATGCCGTACGGGGGATTTTTAGAATAGTTAATCTCGCCCAATTTGCGTGTCGAACGCGGCATCCCGGATGCCGTGTGCCCTTTGAGTTTGGCGATCTTAATGCTGTGCAGAAACGCTCCATCCTGGCGGCGAAATAATTTTAGGTTACCGCCATCATCGTAAATCGCGATGTTCAGCTTACGCCAGCCTTCTGTTTTTGCTTTTGCTTCGCAGGCGTCAGCTATTTTCGCCGCCATGTCGAGCGTGAGGTAGGGCTTTGTATCAAGCGCGAAGACTGCTTGTACGCATAAGAGACTTAGTAACACTATGGCGGATCTCATTTGATATCTCCGTAATCGGTGCGGTGAATAATCGAGGTTGCGAGACAGGCATAGCATATCGTGTCTGGGTGTAATTCCAAGGCCGACTTTGGTTGGAGCTAGGTCTCGCACGGGGGTATGGTTAGCGAACCACCGAAACTAGGCGCTTCCTGTCGGCTTTCGTGCTCTTGTTTGGGCGCAGCAAAACTATTTTCTGATACATTGTCGTACCCACCAAACTGGAAATTGATCATGAAGTTGGAAGGAATAAAAGTACTCGACTTGTCATTGTTTTTGCCTGGACCTGCTTGCACCTTAATGATGGGCGATCATGGCGCCGAGATTATCAAGATCGAGAACCCCAAAATTCCGGAACCGACGCGTTCCACCCAGTTTTATCCGTGGGAGCAGGGCGGTTCAACGGTGATGTTCCGAACAACCCATCGCGGTAAGAAAGGACTCACACTAAATCTAAAAGATCCGGCGGCGAAAGAAATTTTGATGAAGTTGGTCAAAGAGGCCGACGTATTCGTGGAGGCTTTCCGACCCGGTGTGATGAAAAGGCTCGGGATTGATTACGATACGGTTCGCGAGGTGAATCCCGGCATTGTCTATTGCTCCATATCCGCGTTCGGGCAGTACGGTGATTGGTTGAATCGACCGGCGCACGATACTGCGACGGTCGCGGCGGCCGGGATACTCGATCTGAGTCGCTCTCCAGAAGGTGATTCTGGTCCGGCGATACTTGGGGTCGCGATCGCGGATTTACTGTCTTCGCATCTTGCCTTCAGTGGGATCATGATGGCGTTGTTCAGGCGTCATGAAACCGGCATCGGCGACTATATCGATATCGGCATGTTCGATTCAGTTTTGAATGCCTCACCGAATATCCTCGGTCCAGTCTTTGGTGGCAAGCAGGCACCCGATCGCCTGAACGAACGGACGCATGGCGGCAATGCGATGCTCAATATCTACGAACTCAAAGACGGGACACACATCGCTCTTGGCGGCGGTGAGATAAAATTTACGGCCGAGCTTTTCAACGGTTTGGGTCGCCCCGAGTTTATTGAACCTGTCGCCGGTCCGTCCGGTGCGGGCCACAAAGCGGCTACGGCGTTCTTGCGTGAGGAATTCCGCAAGAAAACGCGCGCCGAATGGGAAGCGTGGTTCGTAGGGCGTGATATTTGCTGGATGCCGGTCATGGAATTGGATGAAGCCTGGGATTCAAAGCATGTTTGGGATCGCGAAATGCGAGTAAAAGATCCGGACGGCAATGACCACGTCGGCATACCCATAAAATTCAAAAACGAACCAGGGCGGGTTAATTTCGCCTTGCATGAACTTAGTCAACATACCGGTGAAATTCTGGAAAACCTCGGTTATAGCGAGACGGAGATCGAGGCGTTAAAGGCATCCGGAGCGATCTAGCGAAGGGCTAATTTGCACTTGCAGCCGTTGCGCGGCTAAGCGATATCCGCAAAAGTCGGAAGTGCTTAAAGGCAACTCGTTCGGGATGGCTAGGACGCGAGTTGGCGCTGCCTCTTTCTAAGGAGCACGATCAAGTCTGATCGTGTTCTGCGCGCCGAGTTCGCGTGCTTAATTTTTGTAACTATTAGTTTTGTGAAAAACTTCGATTGGCAGTGGAGTTGCGAGTTTGAATGTCGGGTGGGTGCGCCGAACGTCGCAAGGAATTTGGAAACCATATATTCATTTTACGAGCGTTGCAGGGGGCGCACTCGCACTCCGTGTTGCGGAGGAGATAATCGGTGCCCTGCCGTTGGTGTGAGCGGTAATTGAATATACCGTCCCTGATAAGCTACGCACTATAATGCAGCTGATGTAACAAATACTAGGGACGACGCGACACAATGGAACATTACAAAATCATCTTGCCCGAGTATATGAATGACCAGGGAAACCTTTTTGGTGGTTACCTCCTCAAGTGGCTCGATGAATTCGCCTATGTCACAGTGAATCTCGAATTTCCAGGCCATCGTTTTGTCACAATCGCGCTCGACAACGTTACCTTCAGGAATCCGATAGCCTGCGGCCAGATACTGCGTTTTGTAATCACACGTTCGCGCCTCGGTAATAGCTCGGTCGACTACGGTGTTGAAGTGTTTACTGAAAATTCATCTCCCGTAAGCAAAGATGTGGTTTTTGCGACGCGCATTACCTTCGTTAATGTTGACGAGAGCGGCAGAAAGGCCGTGATTCCGCGAGTTTAAACGCAGGTGATATTGCGGACGTTTCTGTTTTTAATTATGGGGACACTGTATTTATTCGAGATGGCTCGCAGGCCGACTCATCGTTAGGATTACCGGGGCGGATGGTAGCGTATGGCGCTGAACAAGGAATGAAACACCATCGTAATTACCAGCCCGGAAACTTCCGTAA
>JBLFWZ010000088.1:0-15238 GCA_047611905.1 Gammaproteobacteria bacterium
CTAATTGCAGCATAACCTGCGCACGCCGTACCGGCCGCGCCTCACGGCTGCGTTGGACGATCCGTTTCAACCGACGCTTCTGTGGACGGGTCAATCTCACTAAACTATTCATACTTAGGTGGCCTCTCTCGGTATCCAGTGATTGCTATACACAACCTCTGATCGCCGAATGTCACCTGAGTTCCATTCAATTGATCGATTTTTTGGAACGCCTATTTAGATGACAACTGCACGGTATAACCATCGACCGTGGCAGGACGGGTGGCGGGTTCGCCCAGAAAACGATTTTCATTTAGGCGAACTGAGTTGTCGATTGCAACAATACCGGTATCCACTCGGCGCTTATCGTGCATGTATTCGAACGTTGCGTCGAAACTCAAATTCTCTCGTGGCTGCCAAGATAGCATCGGATTAACGAACCATCTTTGCTGTGTCGCGAAATCTCGGAAGGTTTCGGATTCCTCGTGCTGCGCAATGAAGCGATAGTTCAAGTCCTCGCTTGGTAGCAGCGGGCCAGTTGAATCAAGTTGCAAGATCAATTCGTCGTAACTACCAAAACCGACATCCAGGTCGATAGCCGCTTGTGCTTGGGGAGTTTTCGTAACGAAGTTTATAGAGCCTCCGGGTTCGCCGGGGCCGTATAACGCGCCATAAGGTCCTTTCAGCACTTCGATATATTGCACGTTTGCGAGCGGGCGAATGGGTAAGCTGCCGGCAGAATCATTTAGCCCGTTGCGAAAAACCGGAGTATTCCCGAAGCCGCGCAGTAGTATTTCGTTGAACGCTCCGCCGCTCGCCGGATTCGCAATTGCGGATGTCGATGCTTGCAACAACGGTCCTAAGGCGCGAAAGCCGCTGCGTTCGATGACGTCGGAATTCAAGCGCTCGACGCTTAACGGAACGTCACTTGCGGGTAGGGGAATCTTGCTGCTTAGTAATTCGTCCGGTGCCACCAAATATTTGTCGGTAACAACAATATTCGGAATCGCTTCATTGTCGAGAAGATCAGCCCCATATGCGCTAATGGGTAATACCAATATTGTATAAATAACAAAATAAGCCGCTAAGCTAACAACGCTGCGCACTCGAGATCGGATCGATGATTCGCCAGACATGAGTTGGATACCGCGAGGGTGGCGCCGAGGACGTGCATTAAACGAATCGATATTAACCAAGTTTTAACCTAGATTTAACGCATCGGATCCTGGTGCTGGGATAGTCTTCTAAAGTGCACCAACTGCGATTTAATAATACGTCATTAATGCAAACGTAAGCGGGACAAATGAATATATTACTTGTGGAAGACGATTTCGATGTAGCGCAGAACATCTGTTAATATTTCGAAGCGCTGGGCAACACGGTTGAGTGGGCGCCGGATGGTTTGATTGGGCTCGAGCGTGGAACTAGCGAGACGCGCGACGTGATGATACTTGATATTTCGCTACCCCGTTTGTCTGGGATCGAGCTGTGTCGCCGGTTTCGTGAGTTGGGATTTACTAACGTACCGATCTTGATGCTAACCGCACGAAGCGACCTGCCGGACAAGGTGCAGGCGTTCAAGTACGGTGCCGACGATTATGTGGTTAAGCCGTTCGCCTTAGAAGAACTTGAAGGTCGAATTGGCGCATTAGTTCGTCGCTCGAAAGGCTTCGAGTCGACGTCGAAATTGCGCGTAGCCGATCTGGAATACGATATTGCTAATCAAACGATTAGGCGTGCCGATACGGTTCTTGCGATAACTGCAACAGGGCGCAAGATTCTCGAAGCCTTGATGCGAAACACGAATCGAGTGGTATCCCGCGCAGCAATTTCGAGGTGTACATCGTCGAGAGTGACGACACGAGATCGCTGCCGAGTTATTTGCAGGGTCTGGCACCGAACGAAGATGAGGTCATCTTAGACGGGAAAGAATTCGAATTGATCGTGCGCACCAGCGGCGCGAAAACATTGTATTTCATGTTTGATGAGAGCGAGATCGAAGAGTTTGAGAATGCCCTAATATTTACCATGCTCACGATTATGTTTATTGTCATTGGGGGATCTGCTTGGGCCGGACACATTGTCGCCGATCGGATTATCCAGCCGTTGACGAAACTGTCGCGAGAAGTCAGCGAAATGGGTATCGGCGACAAGACCCACATTGAGATCGATCCCGGTGCCGATTCTGATGACGAAATAACTACTTTGGCTGTTGCGATCAATGGCTACCACGGGCGGATATCAGAACTGTTACGTCGCGAGCGCGAATTTTCGGCCGATGTTAGTCACGAGTTACGCACGCCAATCATGGCGGTACAGGGCGCAACGGAACTGCTCGCAAAGCGCCTTAATCCTAACGATAAAACTGACGAGCTGATAACCCGAATAAAGCGCGGGTGCTTCCACATGACGACGTTAACAGAGGCGCTGCTGTTTTTAGCTCGCGACCCCGAAAGTTTCAAAGACTTGGTAGAGCCGGTCAGTGTGCAAAAAGTCGTCGAGGCGCAAATCGCCGCGGTCCAAGATGTGGTCCAGAAGAAGGGCATCACCGTAAACGTTGAAGGCACTGTCCAAGACACTACGATCAATACTATTCCTGCCGTCATGGAAATTGTAATCGAAAATATTTTGAAGAATGCCGTGAAATATACGAATCAAAATGTGATTATTATATTTGTCGAAAATGACGAAATCGTTATTCAAGACTACGGTCCCGGAATCGATCGATCCATACAAGCTAAATTGTTTGATCGCTTCAATCGCGGAGAGCATCGCAATTCGGATGGCAGCGGTATAGGCCTTGCGCTAGTTAGACGTTTTTGTGAGCAATATGGTTGGGTGATCGATTTTCGATCCGACCAAGACAGTGGCACGCGAGTCGCGGTCGCGTTTTGATCCAACGCTTTCGATCGAGAGTAGTTGTCCTATCCGCATGACGCGCTAGCACTGAGGCGTGTGAGTCGTATTGTGCTATAGCGTTGTATCGATTTCCGATCCAGCCCGCGCATAGCTAAGCTCAAGTCCACCAAACCAAGAGATCCAACCGTGATTTCGGTCACACGTGTGTTCGACTCATCATATTGGTTCGCGTTGACAAAAATTATGGTCATTTATGACGAAATTAACAACCCTTTAACCTGACATTTACTCCGTGGAAATCTGCTCTGGCCTACTCTCATTCTCGATTGGGGGCAGATGATTAAGCAATACCTCCAGCAACTGGACCCAAAAACTCCTCGGAGGAAAAACAATGAAAACAAGATCGACAATGCTGTTTACGATGGTCGTAATTGGATCAGGTTTGTTTACCAGCCGTGTCACCGCGGCACCCCTACTATCTTATTGGGGCGCGCAAACGTTCGTGCCTGGTGCCGTGATCGACAATCCATATTGTCCCATGACGAGCACGGGAACAAATGTCTACGCGGGTGAGTTCAAAGAAGATGGAGAAATTTTGACCGAGAGTTTCGAGCAGTCCAACACTGGGCCGGGAAAGACCTTATTAGGTGTGGCAACGTGGACGCAGCTTGACCGAGCGTTTGAGGGTGATTTACTCGTTGAGGAAACCGATGATTACTACGCACAAGATAGCGACGGGAATGTCTGGTACTTCGGTGAAGATGTAACGAACTACCTCTACAACGATAACGATGAATTGATTGGCACAAACGATTCGAGTTCTTGGCTTGCTAGTGTTAATGACGCGTTGCCAGGAATTATTATGCCAGCGGATCCTTCCGTCGGCTTCAGCTATTTGCAGGAATTTGCCGTCGCCGATAACGCTCTCGACTTCGCAACCGTCTCTGCGGTTGGCCTCGAGGTAACTATTGGTATTGGTACGTTTAGAAACGTTGTGCGAATCCTAGAGGGCTCGCTGCTTGACCCAGACTTCCGCGAGTTTAAGTACTACGCGCCGGGCATCGGTTTGATCCTTGCCGAGGAAGATCTGGACGAGAACCTCCTAAACCCGCATTTATCGGTCGAATTGGCGGCCCCAGTCCGGTTCCGGCAGGGCTTGCCTTGTTAATTTCAGGTTTGGCAGGCTTGGGTTTCGTCTCGCGGCGCAGACGCGTGCAGGCAACGGTTTAATCGATTAAGCGATCTACTCCCTATTTGCGGGGCCCGAATGCCGATTTAACCCCTCAAAACGTCGGTAATTTGGCCCCGAAATTTCTACTGCTTGAAATTCTGTGGCGCCGCTAGAAGCCGGATGCGACAGATTTTCACCTAAGGCGGCCACTATTGCAGTAATTCCGGGTATGCTCGTAAATTCTGCTGCAAACCCAGAAGGACGCAACTATGACCGGTTACACCATAATCGACGTTGATACGCACGTGACTGAAGTTTCGGATGTGTGGACCGCACGCCTGCCCGCGAAAATGCGCGGCTTAGGTCCGCGCGTTGAACGCGATGATCGCGGGCGCGACTGGTGGATGATCGGCGGTAAAAAGGTCGTGCAGATCGGACTGACTGCGACAGCTGGCGTTGGCGATATGAAGAGCCCGCCCAAGGGTTACGACGACATTCATCCGGGCGCGTTTGATGCACACGCCCGACTAAAATACATGGACGATATGGGGATCTGGGCAATGGTGCTTTATCCCAACGTGGGCGGCTTCGGCGCGCAACAGTTTCTGCGCCTAGATGATCCTGAGCTGATGCTGGCCTGCGTAGCTGCGTACAACGATTGGCAAACAGAGTGGGCATCCGCGGATCCGCGACGCTTACTACCCATCACCTCGACGCCGTTTTGGGATATCGATGCAGCCGTGAAAGAAGTTCGCCGCTGTGCGAAGCTCGGCCATCGCGGAATTTTGTTCACTGGTGAACCACAATCTTATGGGCAACCGGTATTAGGTGATGCGCACTGGGATCCACTCTGGGCTGTGGCGGTCGAGTGTAATTTGCCCGTTAGCTTCCACATTGGATCGGGCAACATGGAAGGCGGTTTAAGTAAAGAAAAAATGCAAACGTATGGCAAGATGGCCACGTTCGCAGAATTATCCGTCAATCTTTTTATGAATAACGGATCGCAGCTTTGCGATCTGCTCATGTCTGGCGTACTCGCGCGCTTTCCGGACATTAAATTCGTTTCGGTAGAAAGTGGCATTGGTTGGGTCCCGTTTGTGCTCGAGGCGCTGGACTATCAGTTCAAAGGCAATCGGGTAAGAGATGAGCGGCCGGATCTGAAACTCTTACCGTCGGAATATTTCGCACGCAACGTCTACGCTTGTTATTGGTTTGAACAAACTGCTCCGCGCCATCTCATCGAGGCGGTTGGAGTTGACAATATTTTGTTCGAAACGGACTTTCCGCATCCGACTTCTTTATTCGGCGACGACGTGCATAGCTGTATAAAAACGGGACTGGGATCTTGCAGCGACGAAATTAGAAAGAAAATTCTCTGGGACAATGCACGCAAACTTTACAACGTCGAGGAACCTGTTTCCGGCTGCGCGTGGCCAATGTAAAACCCTTGCAGTGCGTCGCAGCCTATCGCTTGTAAGGCAGAGGCCTGGCGCTCTGTTTCCACGCCTTCTGCGATGACCTTGAGATCGAGCGCATGTGACATGTTGATGATTGCTTTTACGATGGCCATGTCTTGAGAATTCTCGTCGATGTGCTCAACGAAGCTCCGATCGATTTTTACGTAGTCGAGAGGGAATTTCCGTAGATAGGACAGTGCAGCATAGCCCGTACCAAAATCATCTATCGCGATATTCAACCCGAGAGCTTTCAACGCGTCCAATACTTTAAGCGACTCCACGTTATCCCGGAGTAGGGAACTTTCCGTGAGTTCGAGGATCAACCACTCAGGTAGGCATTGCGCATCGGCAAGTATCTTAGTCATCCCTTCAACGAAATATTCCTGTCGCAACTGATGCGGCGAAACGTTCACGGAAACAGTAAGGTTGGTCTCGCGGGCGGTGTTGTGAGTAACAATAACGTTACACGCCGCTAGAATTACGCGATCACCAAGTGTGTGGATGAGACCGGTGTCTTCCGCCATTTGGATGAATTCACTCGGCGGAATCCATTGGCCCGCATGCTGCCATCGCGCGAGCGCCTCGAACCCCAAAACTACACCGTTACGTGCATCTGCGATTGGCTGATAGTGAACTGCCACATCTGACTCGATTGCGTTGCGCAGTTCGTTGGTCATCCAAATTCGACGCCGAATGCTTTCGTTTAACGCGGGGGTTGCGAAACGAAGCTGGTTACCGGTTGCATTCTTCGCTTCGTACATGGCCGCATCAGCTAAGCGGAGTAAATCAGATTGGCTTTCGCCGTCATCTGGAAACATTGCGATGCCAATGCTCGCGGTAATGAAAACTTCGTTACCTTCTATCTCAAACGGTTTGGATACGATATTTAGAAATCGGTTCGCGACGATCTGGGCGCCATGAGCTCCATCGATATTTTGTAGTACGACGGTAAATTCATCGCCGCCCATTCTAGCGATCATCGCGGCGCCAGGACTACTGAGTGGTATCGCGAGATCTGAGCCTCGCAGATTGTCATTCAACTTTTCTCCGACCAAATCCAATAGGGTGTCGCCGGCGGCGTGGCCGAGAGAGTCGTTAACGCGCTTAAAACCATCGAGGTCGATAAACATCAACGCGAGCTTGCGATGGCGGTTCGCAGCAGATTCGAGCATGGTGCTGAAGCGACGTTCAAAGGCATGTCGGTTCGGCAGACCCGTGACGACGTCATAGTAGGCAAGTTGCTCGATCTGCCTACGAGCGAGTTCGCGCGCGCGCACATGTGCGAGTTGTAAGCTTGCATGTTCCAGCAAGCGTTTGCCACGCGCTGTAATCTCTACCGGCTCGCGCGAAATAAATTCCAACACATTTTCGACTTTACCGTTGAAAGCCAGCGGCCATTCAAAAACTGATTGCACGCCAATCTCGATTGCCACTTGCGCGCGACGGTCGCCACTCAAATCGCCCTGCAGAATTTCAAGTCCGGTATCTGCCACGATTCGAGGTAGATAGTTACGATTCGCGCCAACGATGTTATCGGCTGTATCAAATAAGGCCGAAAATTCTGCGCAATTCATCGTCGTAATACTGGCAGGTATCACAGTACCGTCGTCATTTCTGATCCAAAGTTGGGCCGCCTCCCAGCCGAGCGACTGACACAGTATTTCCATGCAACCTTTAACGGCGGTGTCGAAAGTCGCACCTTCGTTGGCTATGGTTGCCGCATCTGCCAGTGCGCGAGCGAGTAAGGTTTCTTCTGCGGTTTCTTTCAAGCTGTGCGTGAGCCGGTTTTCTAAGTTCCGATGACGCGAGAGCCACGTCATTATTAGAATTCCGGCGACCACGAAAAAGCTGACGTAAAGCTGCAAATTGACAAGGCTCTGAAATTCCTCGGCTACTATATTTTGCGGACCAAGACCGAGTTGTTCTGCCGCATAGAAACTGAGCGCAAAAACAATATCCGCGGCGAGCCAGAATTTCGCATCCCGGGTATTAACCAAAAATGCTGCGGAGATAGGCAACATAACGAGCCAGCTAAAGGCAACGCCATGTAAGCCATCGAGGTGCCAACAAACAACAAGCAAATGGGTTGCGAGCCAAGTGATACCAATCCGGGCGCACAACAACGGTCGATGGGTAATTCGCAGCAGTAGGAATACCGCTAAGAATCCAGTCGCCGTCATGAAATGTAGTAGCGAGAGGAAGCTCGAGATCCAAATGTATACGGCGCCGGCAACGGTTGCCGTCGCTACCCCCGCGATTGCACCGAGGTTAACTAGGTTAACGCGACGCAGGACCGCTGGGTCGCAGGTTGCTCTATCTAAACCGCTTGAGAGGAGGGTATCAAAAAATAGGGATCTGGCTGGCGATCGGTGGTCGGCATTTTCGGATGCGTTGGCGTCGGGTTGCTCGAAAGATTGGGCCATGAATCGTTCGCCAGTTTAAAATGTGCGTAGTTTGAGCTCTGTGCATCCACTCCGTTAAATTCCGCTCTTCCCTTTACGTGGCTGGAATATCCGAGTTTCTGTTAGAGACGGCCACCGGTGGCAAAAAAATATTTCGTTCCGGTCGCCTCATTACCGATTAGCTTACGCGTCTTTTGGGCAAAAGAAATTAATTTTATTGCCGTCGAGATCACGGCAGTAGCCGATGTAGAACATATCGCCACGCGCACCGGGAGCACCTTCGTCCGTGCCGCCGAGTTCTAATGCCTTCGCATGCAAGGCATCTACACCGGCCGGGTTTGCAGCGCCGAGCGCGATCATAACGCCGTTACCAACGGTCGCTGGTTTCTCGTCGATAGGCTTAATGACGGAGAACATCGCTTGTCCCGGTTCAGTTGCCCAAGCAATCATACGGTCATTTTCCATGGCACGGCCGGCGCCCAATTCGCCAAGTAACGCATCGTAAAATTTGCCGGCGCGGTCCAGATCGTTCGTGCCTAGCATCGTGTATGCGATCATCGTTGATTCTCCAGTAGCTTAAAAATTAATTGTTGTTCTAGGCTCGGCTCGAGTCATTAGAAGGACAAGCCATTGGATGGGGACAGACGGGCCTAAGAATATTTTCCTGCAACGGGAAAATAGAACATGAGATCTCTTCAGGCAAGCTTTTTCCGCGGCCGTCGGATTGTGCCGCTTCAACGATCGAGCTACGGAGCTGAAACGACCAACCGCCGGCTGAAGACAGCACCCGCAAACGAGCACTGTGGTCCATTTTGCTCCAAGGGATCTTGGAACACAGGTATCTTTTCACAGTAACGCACAGCGATAATAGGCGGATCAGCAATCCTGTGATGTCAAAAGTGATTTCGCAATTCGCGCGCGGATCGGGCATTTGTCCGTGTACCAAAGCTTTGCGCGCATCTCGGCAAAGTTACGCGCACGCTGAAAATGCATCCGAATTCTTGACGAAACTAATAGGCGGAGCCGAAGACAGTGAGTGAGCAAATGATCGTAGGTGGTGAACAAGTGGTTCCCTTGGGCAAGGATGCTCGGGTGATTGCGGTTGTTGGGCTCGGCCATATGGTCAGTCATTTCTTTCACCTGATTCTCGCACCGTTGTTTCCATGGTTACGCGCTGAATTCGGTTACTCGTTCTCAGAACTCGGCTTCGTCATGACGGTGTTCTTCGTCGTATCTGGAAGCTTCCAAGCGCTGGCTGGTTTTGTTGTTGACCGCTTTGGCGCAGGCGGCACCTTAATTGGCGGCCTACTGTGTTTATCGTTAGCAGCGCTCGGGTTCAGTGTGAGCGATTCCTACTCCGGACTACTTGCTTGCGCGGCACTCGCGGGACTCGGTAACAGCGTTTTCCACCCGGTTGATTTTTCGATGCTCAATAGTCGGGTAAGTATCCCAAGACTCGGGCCGGCCTATTCAGTACATGGTCTCACCGGGAGCCTCGGATGGGCATTAGCCCCGGTTTTTTTAGTCACACTCGCGACACTGTTTGACTGGCGAGTAGCCTTAATGGCGGCCGCCGTTGTTCCAATATTGGTCATCGTGACGTTGCTGTTCAATTTCGATCTTGTTGTAGAACAATATGAAGAGGCAGCTCGATTGGATGATGAGCAAACTAGAGAAGTAAGCGGGACTGCATTTTTACGGCGTAGCGAAATTTGGTGGTGCTTCACATTTTTCGTGTTCGTCTCAGGGGCAATTGGCGCCGCGCAAAACTTCGCGCCGTCAATTTTCTCTGCGCTGTATTTGCTCGAAGTGAAACCGGCGGCCATGAGCCTCACGACGATGATGCTAGGTAGCGCACTTGGCATGGGGGTAGGCGGATGGTTGGTCGTTAAGAGCCAACAACTAGAGCGCAATATCACAGCGGCCCTAGTGCTTGCCGGGATTAGTGCGCTACTCATTGGTACTGGTATCGTTTCTCCGGCGATCGCCGTCGTACTGATGGCCGTATTGGGATTCGGGCTAGGACTGTCTGGTCCGTCGAGAGACATGCTCATTAGAGCGGCCACCCCCGAAGGGGCTACCGGGCGGGTCTATGGCGTCGTGTATTCGGGGCTTGATGTCGGTATTGCATTGGCGCCGGTCGCGTTTGGCGGCATGATGGATCGCGGTCATTTTGGTGAAGTTTTCTACGGTATCACCGCGTGCATGGTGCTCTCTATATACACGGCGTGGAGGGTGACCCGGACTGCCAGATGAGAAAAATTTCGGCTCGGCGTTAGCCAGGCGCCCTCGCATAAGTACCCGCGAAGGAGGACGTTTTGGTCAAGCGTTCTGGCTGAATCGTAAATTGCGCTCGGATCCTAAGTTTGTGAACCGCCACTAAATTATATGATCTATCAATGACACCCGAACCTTTCATACCGACCAGTCGCCGAGAATTAATTGAGTCGCTATCGGGATCGGACCGTTTATCACCAGTGGACCAACTCGAATTCAAAAAATTCTGTGAAATTTTGTCTGCCTATTCTCATTTCGCGGGTCAGAAGAATCTCGAGTTGATGAAATCGGCTTTCGCGGAGTTCGACCCTAACGACGACGGTCCCAAAGAACAACTAGCGAGCGCACAAACACGTAGTGAAAGCGCCGGAATACTTATTGAGGCATTCGATCGCACGCTTAAGCGGGCTAATTTCCAGCACCTTCCTGAACAAGCGATACGTGAGGCATTGAATAAGGCATCAATCATTCCGGTTCAAACTGCCGTGGAGTTCGATGACTTCGAAAAATTCGCATTCTATTTCCGTACCAGCAATGTGATAGAAACGAAGGTCAAAAAATGGTTTAAGACCAAGTCGATTGAAGTTGACAACTACGATCGCATGGCGGTTTTTCTTCAAGTCAAAGAGGAGGCACTCGTCGACCAGGCAAGCGAGGCACATGAACGCGATCTCATTCCGGGGAAAATTTATCTGAATTTGTACAAAAACGTCCCGCACTATGATTTGGAGTTACTGTTTCCAAATCTTAAAATCAGCATGAATCTAAAAGATAAGCTGATGCTTGCGATCCCGGCCGTAGGTGCAGCCGTACCATTGGCATTGAAAGTGCTGCCGAGCATTGGCTTGCTAGTCGGGGCGATTGCTATCGTTGTGTTCGGGCTTGAGCTGGGCGGGCGTTTCGTTATTGAGGATACAGATCAGAAGGCGGTTTATGCACTTTTTACGGCCGTGTTGTCGATCAGTCTTGCGCTTGGCGGTTTTGCCGCGCGCCAGCTTCTCAAATACAAAAGCCGACGGCTCGAATTTTTGAAGAAAGTTGCCGACGTTTTATTTTTTAAAACGCTGGACGTCGGCAAAGGCGTGCTCAATGCGTTGGTGGACTCGGCCGAGGAAGAAGAATGCAAGGAAATGATTCTCGTGTTCTACATCCTTGTTCTCAGCGAACATCCAATGACGGTGCAAAACGTCGATATGGCCTGCGAATCATGGCTGAGCGAGCGTTACGACATAAACGTAAATTTCGATACCAAAAAAGCCCTGCAGAGCCTGGCGGCTATTCGGAATCCGGATTCCGACGAGGACGTCTCTATCGTGTTCCGATCCGATGACGGTCGATACAGCGCCGTTGATATTGAACAAGCAAAACGGCTCATCGACTGCGTCTGGGACAATGCTTTTAAATATTAGTCGGAAGAGTCTCGATTCGGTTTGAAGGACTAAAACCTGGTGCTGATATTGTGTAGCAAACACGGTTAATACTACTCATCCCTTAGGAAGCGGTTGTCTCAATTTTCTCAACAGCAGACTCTTGTTAGTGCAAAACGTCGGAATGAAATTAGATTCAAGCGATGAAGATAATTTAAATTTTGGCGAATCCTCGAACCGGCAGCTTCCGTACCGCGATTGCCAGAAAAGCACATTCGATTCTTGAGCCGTCGGGCCACCATGTGACTGTCCACAGATCTCTACGAGGAAAATTCGATCCTGCCCTCCGACATCAAAAGGTATTTGCAGTCGGTGACTTCGTCGAAAGATGCCGTTGAAAGCCGATGACCCGCTAACAATGACTCATCGAAGCGAGATCGCCAGCGCCGAGGGCTTCACCGTTCTACGAAGACTACGGCCGCGCTGCCATGAAGCATCATTGGAAATAGAAAAAGGTAAGACCTGACCCCGAACGTTTCACGCCGAAGTTATCTAGACCCTAGCTGGCGCTGCGGTACTCCTCAACACGTATTTCAGGGTGATTGGCCGGAACTGCGACGCGAAACCAGATGAACGGAAACAGTGGATTCGGCAACCAGTATTTCCATCCAAGTTTCTTGACTATGGATCCATCCGACGCGGTGAAATCGAGCCATACATAGAGAAACTTATAGACACATAGACCAGGGACATAGTTAATTCGAAATCCATCAGACAGTAGTTCTTTGCTGCGGATGTAGTAATTTCCTTCGAACGCCGTGATGGCCCATCCTTTCCTCCCATCTGCGATGAGATCGCCCAACATCGCGTGTGTGATCCGTATGTTTTTCACGGGCATGGTGCCACCTAGTGTTCGGTTAACCTACATTTTACTACGGCCGATTCGATCGGTCGCGAATGTACGTTCTCAATAGTCCGGTTGAGCGACTCGCCAGAGACATACTGCGTTGTGTAACGCTTACGTGTCTGATCTCGCCTATTGTGCCTTCACTTATCGCGAATGCCTGGATTTCGTTCTCTTTCCCGAGAGTAACATTTGGCGGTCGTGCGTCAGATGAACTCTTAGCGAGCGCGGGAATTCATTGCTAAATGCGGAGCAGCGAGATGGCGTTCCACGATCAGCCAAGAGCCGTATCATCGGCGCCAATAACATTTGCGTGCGATTTCCTGAAGCCATGTCTCATTGTGCGTGCCGTCGTATCCCCCAACGCTCTGGTTCGAGGCACTCGAACAATTCAATGAGTAGATTGTCCGGCGCGGCAATCATAACGTACTTGAAAGTAGGCGCTTCACGAATCTCATTTTGAAACTCGTAACCACGTTTGGTCATTTGCCGCACAAGGCCGTCAAGATCATCGGTTTCCAAACCCATGTGGTGAAATGCGCCTCCACGTGTGGTCCTAGGGGGTTGGTCATAGACTTCGATAAATGCATCACCAACTCGCACACGAACGACGCGCGCGCCCGCGACCACCTCATCCCAAACCACGGTCGCGGCGAACATGTTTTCGAAGAACTGAACTGTAGCTCGACAATCCGAAGCAAAAATATGGGCGTGATCTAAACTTACTCGCATGTTGTCTACCTTTGGTATTTCGAAGTATTTACCATTCGGTAATGGTACCGACGTTAAGTACTTCTTTGAACGAAAATATTGACGCGAATACATAACCGCGGACAGTCGTTGGCAGTCGCTCTCGTGTAATTCTATTCCATGATTTCGAGATACACGTATTCGCGACGTAGAAAAATTTTGCGCGCGATGAAGGCGATTGGGGCTAACAACTAGATCTCCAACCCCGAGGCCAACGGGGAATCAGTCCAATTGCTCGGCAATACAGGGTGATTCGTCCGCTATTTCGTTCGCAATGGCCGAACCTGTGTATTCACTCGACTGCGATGGCGCGTCGGTCCGGCGTTTCGAAAGTGATTGTGATCGCCGAGCCGGTGCCAGCGCCGAGTACAGGTTTATTGTTAATGAGTGCCTTGCGCTGCGTCTGGAAAGTGCGCACGAAGAATTCCAGGGTTAGTACATTCAATTGAGGAAAATTGCGCAGCCTTAGAGTGACGTTCAGCGTGAATTAAATATACTGTCCCCGATAAACACAACGTTCACCTTGGCGGCAACGACGCAACGTTCGGCGATGGTCAAGTAGAATCGGCGGTAGATGACATTGTGCCGTTGGTTAGACATTTTAATGAGGAAGGAATAGATGGAAGCGAAGGAAATTGAACTGGTTCAATCGAGTTGGAAAAACGTTAAGGAGATTAGCGAACAAGCCGCTGAGCTTTTCTATGGACGTATATTTGAACTAGATCCAGAACTAAAACCGCTGTTCAAGGGTGATATGGCGGAACAAGGACGCAATTTAATGACCATGATTGGTACGGTTGTGAATAGTCTGTCACGGCTCGATGCAGTGGTTCCGGCTGTGCAGGCGCTAGGTCGGCGGCACGTCGGTTATGGTGTGAAAGATGCGCACTACCACACAGTAGGTGCTGCACTGTTGTGGGCACTCGAACAAGGATTGGGTGAGGCTTATACCAGCGAAGTTGCCGCGGCATGGACTGAAACTTATTCGATTCTAGCCTCGGTAATGAAAGACGCGGCGGCTGCGGGTTGAGAAAAGCGAAGCGCGCAGGACGATTCGAACAATAACTAAAAGTAGTAACGTCAGTCAGACGGGCGCGGTGTGTCTGTTAGTTCCTTAAGAAGCCAATACTCGCCGAGAAATTAGCGATTGGCAAATTGTACCGTCTAAATCGCAGTGATGTTTCGACGCGCCCCGCGCCCACTGCTTTCGTGAGCGTTCGCAGTTCTTTGAAAGCTCTCGACCTCCGATCGTCTAGTTTGACCAGCAAACCTAGACGAATCGTATAATTATCCGACCTTACGAGACGACGAGAATTGAAATAGCGCCAATAACGCCGATCCCATCAGCCATACGCCGGCCGGCAGTGGTATAGCCTCAAACTACGGGAAAAAAGCACCATCTTGTTCACTACCGAACGCGCCGATGTTGAAGTTCGACAACACAGGGATTGAGGGACCACAACATGAATCTTCCGAGATTAGTCCAAATCCGAACACATCCCCAGCCTCGACATTTATCCCCGCAGATCCGATTTGATGGTTCGGGTCGATAATAGCGCCAGGAGCCATCCCGTTTGCACGGGGTCCATCACCGAGCGGAAGGAAGGCGTCTATTAATTGAAAAAACTCGTCGTTACGCCAAACGCCTAGGCGATCGAAGAAAGGTCCGTCCTTGTCAAACGTATCGAATATAAAGTCGAAACTTAAGAATGCATCCTCATCAATCACGCTTGTGTAGGCAAATTCATAGAGCGGTCCGCTACACTCGGACTCCGTTGCGCAGTCCGGGCTGCCAATAGTCAAGATAGAGCCATCGAATTCCGCGCTGCCTAATATTTCGACTTCAAGCGGAGCGCTCGGACCTGGAGACGTAATCATCCAGTCGTCGAAACCGAATGGCCCGGGGGTCGCTATCGCGAGTGCTGAAAATAAGGCAGTTGATACAGCGAGTATCGAACCGGCAATGAAATTATTGTTGTTTCGCATCCTAGTGCTCTCCCTAGCTAAGCAGCGCACAGCGCCTGGAGTTGGGTCAATTGACCCAACTCCAGGCGCCATTGTGCTGGCTGATT
>JBLFWZ010000089.1:0-15229 GCA_047611905.1 Gammaproteobacteria bacterium
CATTTATCGCCGTCGTTCCGTACAAGGTTAGACTGCCGCGCGCCAAGAGTTACTTTTCGATGGACCGATTCACCAATTGGTTGATTCGCTATCGTTCACGGATCTTACCCGCGACGGTAGGTTTTTCATTGATGTGTGCTGCATTCATTCCACTCATTGAGTTTGACGATAGTTTTGTAGAATTTTTCGACAAGTCGGTGCCGTTTAGAATCGATACCGAATTTACGATCGAGAATATTTCAGGGATTTATCAGCTGCATTATTCGCTGGGCGCCCGGCACAAAGGCGGCGTTAGCGATCCGAAGTTTCTCGCCAAGGTAGACGAATTTGCCGGGTGGCTACGCGACCAAGCTGAGGTCGATCACGTCACTAGCTTGTCCGACACCATCAAGCGCCTGAACAAAAATATGCATGGCGACGATCCGAAATATTATCGCCTGCCTGATGAACAGGCGCTCACTGCCCAATACTTGCTGATGTACGAAATGTCCTTGCCTTATGGACTCGATTTAAATAACCAGATTGATATCCACAAATCGGCAACCCGAGTAACAGCGACGGTTAAGAACTTGTCTGCGACACAGTTACGCGCTTTCAACAATCGTGCGTCCGCTTGGCTACAAGAGAACGCCGATCCGTCGATGTGGGGTAGCGCTGCGAGCGCTTCGTTTATGCTGGCTAATTTGTCGCGCCGTAGCATCGACAGCATGGTCCGTGGCACGTCTATCGCGTTTGGCTTGATCGCTTTAATTCTTGTGATTGCCTTGCGCAGTATCCGTATCGGGTTGTTAAGCCTAGTGCCAAACATCCTACCGATCGCGATTGCGTACGGCATCTGGGCCTTGCTGGTCGGTAAGGTTGGAATGGTTTTTGCCATTGTGACCGCATCGAGTCTCGGCATCATTGTCGATGCGACCGTGCATTTCATGAGCAAATATATGCGCGCACGTCGGACCGATCAGGCTTCGCCAGAGGACGCCGTACGTTATGCGATAGCCACGGTTGGGCCAGCGCTGCTGACAACTTTTTTGATCCTCGCCGCGGGTTTCGCGGTGCTATCTTTTTCAACGTTCAAGCTTAACGAGGACTTTGGATTGTTGACCTCGGTTACGATTCTCGCCGCGCTCGCCGCAGATTTTCTGTTGTTACCCACCTTGCTCATGCGGCTCGACCGCCGAGCCCTATAAAGTGAGTTCGCGATCAGGGCGGGCGTCGATAGAAAGGCGGAAGCGTCTGCATCTTTTTATCAAGGCAGGGCGAGATTCCGTCTCAGCGTGAATCATTAATCAGGCAGCGGCGCTTTTTCTGGATTTTAACTGTAGTCGCATTTGACGCGTACAGACTTCAGTCCCATTGTATCGTCAGGCATACCCGAATTCGATACGAGACGTCGTCCGGAGAACGAATTCTTCAAAAAAAGAGATTTGTAGACCTATAGCTATAAACACATCAATCTGCATTCGCGGGCCGTTCAAATCCTCGATGATCGGAATGCCGACTTCCAACGGCAAGCGTTTCGCAAAGCCAGTGATGCGGGTATTGCCTATCCCAGAAGACGAAGTCGTAGACTGCCCGCGCAGTGTCGTCCTGAACGGGCCACGATAAATCACGTAATCCATCTCTTTTTCAACGTAACGAGACATCAACATTCGTGTGAGCCAATATGTCGGCGCGAATTAGCGCTGGTCCAAAAAACGAAAACTCGCTCGGTTGACACTGTTCCCTGGAATAGAGCCGTTAGGACACTTTAAGTCTGGGACGAGCGGAGTTTCGGTTCATCTAGAATGCTTAAAGAGTGCTTTCAGCCCTGCCAACCCGCTATTTCACTATTTCCACGCGTTTCGATCTTGTGATGCAAAATGCATTTTAGGCAGCGTCCCAATTTCCATCTTTATCCAAATGGCCGCCACCCGATTAGAATGGGCCTAATAATTCGAACTTAAACCTTACGGGGAAACATATGGCTAATATCGACACAGGAACCGAACACTTACTCGCAAGTTTGGATAACGGCGTTGCGATGCTGACGCTCAATCGGCCAGAATCGCGCAACGCGATGTCCCGCGAGATGAATGTCGCGTTACAAGAATCACTCGCTAAATTTGAGATCGATCCCAACGTTAAGTGTGTGGTGCTAACGGGCGCTGGAAAAGGGTTCTGCGCGGGTGGCGACGTTAAAGGCATGGCCAGTTCTGGTGATGGGACAGTTGGCGATAACTCTATTGACGGCGCGATTCATCAGCAACGCATTAATCAGCGGGCAACCGCCGGAAAATTATTCAAAATGCCGAAGCCGACCATCGCGGCACTGCCGGGTGCGGCGGCAGGAGCGGGCCTGTCATTGGCCTTAGCGTGTGACATGAGAATCATGAGCAGTGCGGCTATCATGACGACGGCTTTTGCCCGAGTTGGATTCTCTGGAGATTACGGTGGAACCTACTTCATGACCCAGCTAGTCGGTTCTGCGAAAGCCCGCGAGCTCTATTTCTTGTCGGAACGGGTTGATGCACAAGAAGCGCTGCGACTCGGCTTAACGAACTGGGTTTGCGAACCGGAAAATTTAATGTTGCAGACCACGGAAATTGCCACGCGACTTGCGAACGGGCCAAGTGTTGCTTACCGCTACATGAAGGAAAATTTGAACCGAGCGATGTCCGGTGATGTCGATGACTGTCTCGACCTTGAGGCGACCCATCACATACATTGCGGTCAGACCCAGGACCACCGTGACGCGACGGTAGCGTTCGTTGAAAAGCGCGAACCGATTTTTCGCGGCAGATAGCCTTGAGAGCGAGAAACGGGACAGTGTATTCAATTCTCTAAGCTCCGAAGGCTGGCAGCCCATCGAGACGAATTAAATATGCTGTCCCCTTTTTCTCAGAATCTCGCTCGCGTAAATAATCTTCTTGCAAGGAGCGCTCGCGCGTCCGGACAGTCAGGAATCCTTCATACACTTCCTCATAAGTGTAAAAGTCTGCGGGTAAATGTTCGCCCATCAATTCGAATGCCTGCTCGCTAAGGAGCAAATATTCGTGGCGTTCTAACGAGTTCTTTAACAAACGATGCGCGAGGATAACGTCAGCGCCGGGTACCTGAGGGCCGCCGGCGACTTCGTGAAGCATCGCCTCGCCAGCGTGAACGACAATCTTGAGTCCGAGTCTATCGGCATGGGCACAGATTTCGCAATCACACGACGTCGTTTCAGTAAACAGCGCGGCTTGCTTTATAAACGCATCAAAAAAGTTACCAAGCTTGTGACTCACTTCTTCGGCGACTTTATGCTAATCAGTGTCACCGCCCGCATCGGCGGCGTATAGGAACATGGCATCACCTTCGATTTCCTGCGGGAGCGGAGGAATGTTCATTTGTTCGATCAGAGATTCGATCAACGAATTGAACACCATTTGCCCATCCACTGCCGCCGTGAGGTTGTCGAGAATAAACTGGGTATAACCACTGCTATCGGCAAGGATGACGATCGGTTTCTTTTGTTCCATGGAGGTTTCCGGTTCGCGCAGGGAACGGCGATAATGTCAGCCTGGGAGATAAGCACCCTTTAGCTCACGATAGGATGCAACTTTAGAGTATCGAGAATCGTTAACGGGTACTGCCCGTTTTTCCGGTAATGTAGATAACTAATTGGCGGAATGACGCCGCTACCGAGGCCAGCAATACAATGCACGAGCGTCCGATATTTACTGCAGGAATTACCGTATGAGCGCGCCAACTGCCGAAGCCTATGCCGCGCTCGAACGCGAGCTTGCCCAAACCCGTGCTATTCAGGCGGCCACCGACGAGGTGTTGCGTGTTATCGCCGTCTCGCTCGGTGACACGCAGCCCGTGTTTGACGTTATCGCAGAGCAGGCGATGCGGCTGTGTAACTCCCGTATTAGTGTGGTGACGCGCTTCGATGGGGAAAACGTGCATTTAGCAGCCCACGGTGGGTTCTCTGCCCAGAGCGTTGGTCAATTGAGCGCCGCTTATCCGTTGCTACCGAGTCGTGCTTCCTTGGTTGCCCACGCCATTCTTGAGCGAGCGTTGGTCGAGGTGTCCGATTTCGAAACCGAGGCGGATTATGCGCTAAAGGCAGGCGCCCACGGTGCTGGAATTCGCAGTGGCTTTGCGATTCCGATGATGCTCAACGGACAATGTCTCGGCTCGATCGGCGTTGCGCGCGCCGAGCCCGGGAATTTCGAACAACCCCTAATCGACTTACTTAAAACGTTCGCCGACCAAGCGGTAGTCGCGATCGAAAACGCGCGCTTATTTCAAGAAACTCAAGAAGCGTTGGAATACCAAACGGCGAGCGGCGAAGTGCTGAGCGTGATTAGCAGTTCGGTTAACGATGCGCAGCCCGTTTTCGACAAAATCGTCAGCAGTTGTGCACGCTTATTTACGACGAACCACGTAGCACTGTGGCTGCAGAGCGACATCGAGCATATTCGTCGCGCTGCTTATGAAGGCGATGTCTTCGATCGGATGGTAGCCGTTCCGGAAGTGTTGCCGTTCGATGAAAGCGTTAGCGCCTTGGCGATCCGAGAACGGCGGATCGTCAATTACCCAAAGGTAACAGCCGATGCCGATCTCACCCCCTTCATTCGCAATATCCACGATGTGGTCGGCGATTTCTCGCTTGTAATAGCACCACTCGTAAATGATGGCACGGCAATCGGCACGATCATTCTCATGCGCCACCCCGCTCAGGCTTTTACGTCCTCAGAGATTGCGCTGCTCACCGCATTCAGCGACCAGGCCGTCATCGCAATCGAAAACGCGCGCATGTTCCGCGAAACGCAAGAAGCGCTGGAGCGACAAACCGCGACGTCTGAGATCCTTCAAGTCATCAGCGAATCGCCATCTGATGTGCAACCCGTATTCGACGCGATCGTCGAACGCGCGGCCGCGCTCACTGGTTCGGGCACCGTGGTTGCGACTCGTTTCGATGGAAAACAACTGCATTTGCTGAGTGCCCTTGGCGCGAGCGACCAAGTAATGGCAGGCGCCCGTGCGGTCTTTCCCATAGAGCCGAACACGCACACGTTAAACGGTCGCGCCGCGCTGACCCGCATGCCGGCGCAAATAGCCGACTTTTCGCAAGATCCCGATTATAAGATTCAATTAACTGAAGAATACGTGGCCGCAAGCGGTCTGGCGGTGCCGTTGTTACGAGACGGTCGTGTGCTCGGCACCATCATGGTCACCCGACAGGAGGTTGGTAAGTTTCCAGATAAGCTCGTTACCCTATTGCAGACGTTCGCCGACCAAGCCGTCATTGCGCTCGAAAACGTACGCATGTTCAACGAAACGCGCGAGGCCTTGGAACATCAAACGGCATCGGCTGAAGTGTTGAAGGTCATCAGCGGCTCTGTAGATGACGCGCAACCCGTGTTCGAGAAAATTTTGGATAGTTGCGAGGCGCTTTTTGGCGTGGCGGAAATTGGCATTGCGCTAGTAGGCGAGGATGGTCAGTTGGCGATCCCATACCCGCGCGGTCCGTTGATGACCGCCGTGGCTGCTACGTACCCCAGACGGTTGGAAGAAACTGCTACTGCTCAGGCGATACTCGAGCGGCGCGCTATCCATGTGGCGGACACCAGCAGCGATCCGGCAGATCTGCCCCCCGCCATACAAACGGTGCACGAACGGCTCGGAGCACTAACTTTCCTATGTGCGCCGCTGCTTTCAGACGATCGTGGTATTGGTTCGATCACGCTGGCGCGCCAACCACCGAAAGCGTTCACCGAGAAGGAAATCCGGCTGTTGTCTACCTTTGCAGATCAAGCCGTCATCGCACTTGAAAATGCTCGACTGTTCCGCGAAACCCAAGAAGCCTTAGAACGGCAAACGGCCACCGCGGAAATCCTCCAAGTGATCAGCGAGTCGCCGACCGATGTGCAACCCGTGTTCGACGCGATTGTCAGCAGCGCCTTAAGATTGTCTGGCGCGCCACTCGGCATGCTCTCGCGCTACGATGGCGAACTGTTGCATATAGCGGCGCACGCTGGGTTTCCTGACAACGCTGATTGGCGTGCCGTGTATCCCATGCGCGCTAGCCGTAGTACGGCGGGCGGGCGCGCCGTCATCGAGCGGCGGCCCGTCCAAATACCGGACGTACAACTCGATACCGAGTTTCTTGCTCCCGGTAAAGTTGCTTTGGACGCCTCATCCGTGCGCAGCGCACTAGCCGTGCCTCTGTTGCGTGGCGATGAGTGTCTAGGCGCATTGACGATGGTACGTACCGCACCTGGTATGTGGCCAGAACGGGTTGAGTCGATGATGAAAACGTTCGCCGCTCAAGCCGTTATTGCGATTGAAAACGTCCGCATGTTTAACGAAACGCGCGAGGCTTTGGAACAGCAAACGGCATCGGCCGAAGTGTTAAGGGTAATTAGCAGCTCAGTCGCAGATACTCAGCCCGTATTTGAGAAGATTCTTGACAGTTGCGCGGCCTTGTTTGATGTCGACCAGATTGGCATCGGCCTCGCTCGCGACGGCCTCATGTACGGGGCCGCGATGCGAGGCGAGTGGATGGAAGCGACCGCGAAATCATTTCCATCCCCGTTAGAAGAAAGTGCCGCGGGTCAATCCGTCATCGAAGGGCGAACGGTGCATATTGCGGATGCCGCAGTTTCTGCGCGCGGTGTGATGCGCGATATTTATGACGACGTAGGCAACTATTCTCTAGTGGCCGCACCTTTCTTGCGCGATGGGGGCAGCCTCGGGTCGATTGTGCTGATGCGCGTTCCGCCAAAACCATTTTCCGATAAAGAGATCGCCCTGCTAAGTACCTTTGCAGATCAAGCCGTGATCGCATTGGAGAACGCAAGACTATTCCGCGAGACGGAGGAAGCACTGGAACGCCAAACGGCCATGAGCGACATCCTGCGGGTGATTTCCGAATCACCAACCGATGTGCAGCCGGTGTTCGATGCGATTGCCGAGCGTGCCGCGACCTTGAGCAAAGCGGACATGGGGTTTTCCTTCCGCTTCGATGGCGAGCTCGCGCATCTAATCGGTGTTGCAGGTGCTTCTCAGAAAAGTGAGGACTTAATACGTGAACTCTTTCCGCACAAACCCGATCGCGACACGATTAGTGGAAGAGTCATTCTCGACGCACTGCCAGTACATACGACAGACATGCTGTCCGAGACAGAACAACCAGCGAAAGATGTCGCATTGCGTGCCGGTATGCGCAGCAACATTGCTGTGCCGATGCTTCATGAAGGTAAGGTGATCGGCGGCATCGCGGTGGCTCGCAAAGAACCGGGCGGCTTTTCTCAGCCCTTAGTTCCTTTGTTGCAGAATTTCGCGGCCCAAGCCGTGATTGCCCTCGAGAACGTTCGTTTATTCAACGAGACTGCTGAAGCGCTCGAACAGCAGACTGCCGTGAGTGACATTTTAAAGGTGACCACTGAATCCCCTAATGACGTCCAACCTGTGCTCGTTGCCATTGCCGATCATGCGGTGCGCCTCTGTGATGCGGCGTCGGCATCAATATTCTTGATCGAGGGAGATCAACTGGGTCACGTGGCTTCCGGTGGGGAGTTGCTCGACCAAGCGGCGAGCCTCGGCCTATTACCAATCGACAGGACCTCGACATCAGGGCGCGCGGTATTAGATTGCGGCGTCGTGCATGTGACCGATATGCAAGCCGAATCCGAAGCGCAAGAATACCCACGTGGCTACGAGTATGCCCATCAGATGGGTCATCGCACTATTGTCGTCGCGCCGCTACTGCGCAAAGGCAAGCCGTTTGGCACGATCATGTTACGCCGCATGGACGTGCGACCATTTAGCGAACGGGAGATCGCGCTGCTACGCACGTTCGGCGACCAAGCCGCGATCGCGCTCGAAAACGTCCGCTTGTTCAAAGAAACCGAGGAAGCGCTTGAACAGCAGAAAGCTTCTGCAGGAATCTTGCGTGTCATCAGCAGCTCGGTGGCGGATACGCAACCGGTTTTCGAGAAAATCCTCGATAGCTGCGAACAGCTATTCGCGACGGGAAACCTAGCGATTGTCCGGCTGGGCGATGATGGCTTGGTGCATCTCGGTCCCTACCGTGGAGCCCGCGCTGAATTGGCCTCCGACTTTTATCCGTGTCCGGTCGAAGAGTCGAGCCTTTCGCTGCTCCAGCGCGACAGCCGAACTGTCCATTTCTCCCACGTTAGCGTCGCAAGCGATGCCCCAGCGATCTATCGCCGGGCGGTTGAAGTTGTCGGCGATTTCTCAATTATGGCAGCGCCAATGCTGCGCGGTGGTGAGGTGATCGGTTCAATCAGTGTCAGTCGAATCCCACCGCGACCCTTCGCCGACAAGGAGTTGGCGCTGCTCACCACCTTCGCCGACCAGGCAGTGATTGCAATCGAGAACGCGCGTTTGTTTAACGAAACCGAAGAAGCACTTGCACAACAAACCGCGAGCGCCGACATACTAAGAGTGATCAGCAGTTCGCCGACGGATGTGCAGCCGGTGTTCGATGCGATTGTGCAAACCGCCGTGCGCTTACTCGGCTGCGACATGTCCTTCGTGATGCGTTGCGACGAGACGGAAATTACCGTCGCAGCGGCGGCGTTACGTGACGGCTTACATCCGGAAATGGCGAACCAAGCAACAGTGCCCATCGACCCTGCGCACAATTTTCCGGCGCGCGCGATTATAGACAAAGCAACTTTATACCTACCGGATTGGTCGGAGCTCGAATTGCCTGCGCATGAGCGCGAAATTCAAAGCCAATTCAACATAAGATCGTCCGTTTATTTGCCGTTGGTGCGCAATGGCGTTTGTATCGGTTCGCTGGCTTGTGCCAGCCATCGAACGCATGCATTCAATGAAAAATCGATCGCGCTGGCCGAATCGTTCCGCGACCAAGCACTCATCGCAATTCAGAACACGCATCTATTCGATGAGACCAAAGAAGCGCTGGAACACCAAACTGCGACGGCCGAAGTGCTCAGCGTCATCAGCGGGTCGGTGGCCGACACCGCGCCTGTGTTCGAGGAAATTTTGGATAGTTGCCTGCGCTTATTCGGCACCGCCGACGCGGGTGTGTTCTTGGTCCGAGACGACGTCGTGCATCTTGAGGCGCATCGCGGCCAAGGTTGGGAAAAAACGGCGGGATTCTGGCCACGACCGCTGAGTGAGCACACGCAAATCGGAGTGGCCAGTAATATGCGCAAAGCGAGTGACGTCCAGAACCCAGGGGCTTTACTGCAGCGCACACTTGAAGCCATCGGCGATTGGTCTTCAATCGCCGCGCCGATGCTATGGGAGGGAAACCCGATCGGGCAAATTGTTGTCACTCGACAACCCCCGCGGCCCTTTACTGAAAAAGAACATGGACTGCTTAAGACATTCGCCAACCAGGCCGTGATCGCTATCGAGAATGCGCGCTTATTCCACGAGACCGAGGAAGCACTTGAACACCAAACCGCGACCGCTGAAGTGCTAAAGGTCATCAGTAGCTCGGTGGCGGATACGCAACCGGTGTTCGAGAAGATCTTGGACAGCTGTGAGGCGTTGTTTGACACAGAGTCGCTTGCGGTCTTTCTCGCGCGTGAGGGGCAAATGCATGTCGCGTCACTGCGCGGCCCAACAGCCGACTTGATTAGAGATACGTATCCGGTCGCGATCGAAGATACGAGTAGTGCTATTGCGCTGCGTGAACGCCGTACTTTGCACTATCCGAGTATCGCGAGCGTTGAGAATGCGTCGCCGCTCATCAAGCAGCAATACGATAGGGTAGGCGACGCTACGCTTGCCATAGCACCGATGTTGTGGGAAGACCGTGGTGTCGGTTCAATTAATTTGCTACGGCAACCGCCGCGTCCGTTTTCTAACAAGGAGTTGACCTTGTTGAGCACGTTCGCCGATCAGGCCGTGATTGCGATCGAGAATGCCCGCTTATTCCACGAGACCGAGGAAGCGCTTGAGCACCAGACGGCGACGGCCGAAGTGCTTGGTGTGATCAGCGGTTCGGTTTCTGACACGGCGCCGGTATTCGAGAAAATTCTGGAAAGCTGTCTCGGCTTATTCACGGCTGAGCAGGCCGGTGTATTTCTGGTCCGTGACGACGTTGTCTATTTGGAAGCAAGTCGCGGTGCAGGGTTCGAGAAAATTCGTGACTTGTGGCCGTGCGCTATCGCCGACAGTTCCATGGGCGAGATCTTCATTATTCCCAAAGCCAGCGCGATCCCGAATCCGAATTTAATCGTTCGCCGCACCTTGGAATTGATTGACGACTGGTCAGCAATCAGCGCGCCGATGTTGTGGGAAGGCCGTTTGGTCGGGAATATCATGGTGACTCGCCAGCCGCCGCGACCTTTTAGTGACAACGAACTTGGGCTACTCAAGACCTTCGCGAACCAAGCAGTCATCGCGATCCAGAATGCCCGTTTGTTTAACGAAGCGGAACAAGCGCGCGCTGCTGCCGAAACCGCGAACGAGGCCAAGAGTTCGTTCCTCGCGACCATGAGTCATGAAATTCGTACACCTATGAACGCTGTGATCGGGATGAGTGGTTTGTTACTAGACACGAACCTAGATCCCGAGCAGAGCGATTTCGCAACTACGATCCGCGATTCCGGCGATGCGCTGTTAACCATCATCAACGACATCCTCGACTTCTCAAAGATCGAAGCAGGGCGCATGGACATCGAAGCGCAGCCATTCGATTTGCGCGACTGCATCGAGTCCGCGCTCGATCTCGTGAGTACGCGCGCAGCCGAAAAACATTTGGATCTCGCGTACTTGATCGACGACGATGTGCCGATTGCGGTTAACGGCGATGTGACTCGATTGCGCCAAGTTCTGTTGAACTTGCTCGCGAACGCAGTGAAGTTTACCGATACTGGCGAAGTCGTATTGAGCGTGAAAGCACAGCCATCGACGGCGGGGCAAGTCGAGTTGACTTTCGACGTGCGCGACACCGGCATCGGGCTCACCAGCGCGGGCATGGCGCGTTTGTTCCAATCGTTCTCGCAAGCGGATTCTTCCACCACCCGCAAATACGGCGGCACCGGCCTCGGGCTCGCGATAAGCCGGCATCTCGCGGAATTAATGGGCGGGCGCATGTGGGCAGAGAGCGACGGTCTTGGTGAAGGATCTTCGTTTTTGTTCACGATCGACGTCCCAACGGCTGCGCCGCCAAACAGAAGCACGCGCGATTTTCTCGGTCCGCAGGCGGAGTTGCGCGGCAAGAAAGTGTTAGTGGTGGACGACAATGAGACGAACCGCAAGGTGCTGAGCCTGCAGACTGAAAAATGGGGCATGGAAGCGCGCGCTACGGAGTCACCTGCCGAGGCACTGCGTTGGCTTGCGGCAGGGGAGCCATTCGACGTTGCGATCCTCGACATGCACATGCCGGAAATGGATGGTCTGATGCTCGCGGGTGAAGTGCGAAAGTCGCGTCCCGCTTTGCCAATGATGTTATTCAGTTCGCTAGGCCGACGGGAGGCTGGCGATACGGACGGACTGTTTGGTGCCTATCTCATGAAGCCCATGCGCCAATCGCAACTGTTCGACGCATTGGTGAGTGTGCTGTTAGACGAGGTACCTGATCGACCGGCTGCGCCCAGCAAACCAGGGATGGATCCGGCTATGGCCGCGCGCCATCCACTACGGATACTGCTCGCCGAAGATAACGTCGTGAATCAGAAACTCGCTCTGCGTTTACTTCAGCAAATGGGCTACCGTGCCGATCTCGCAGCCAATGGCGTCGAGGCGGTAGAATCAGTTGCCCGCCAAAACTACGACGTGGTGCTCATGGACGTGCAAATGCCGGAAATGGATGGCTTGGAAGCGACTCGCCAGATTGTCGCCCGATGGCAACCTGGCCGGCGACCACGCATCGTCGCAATGACGGCGAACGCCATGCAAGGCGATCGCGAAATGTGCCTCGACGCCGGCATGGACGACTATCTCACTAAACCTATACGTGTAGAGCAGCTCGTCGAAGCACTGGAACACGTACATCCGCGTAAGGATCCCTGATATGGCTGATGACGTTATCGATCTCGCGACTTTTAATGAACTGCAAGACACCGTCGGCGAGGACTTCGTGCTCGAGCTGGTCGAGGCGTTCTTCGAAGAAGCACCGCCGATGCTGGCCGAGTTACGGAGCGCGTTCGATGCGCGCGACGCAGATTCATTCCGACGTGCCGCACACTCGTTAAAGACGAATGCAAATACGTTTGGTGCCGCTGCACTAGGCGCGCAAGCCCAAGTCGTAGAACTCGGTGGCTTGCCGGACGACGCTGGAGTGCTCGATGCTCTGGACGCTTGTTATTTCGAAGCGACCGCAGCGTTAAAGGACGTCGCGAATGGCTGAACGCGGCGCGCGACTACTCGTTGTCGACGACAACAAAGTGAACCGCTTACTGCTCACACGAAGTGTCGAGCTACAAGGTCACAGCGCGGCGAGCGCCGAGAATGGCCGCATCGCGCTTGAGGTATTAAGAAGCGAGCCGTTCGATTTGGTATTGCTCGACATGGAAATGCCGGAAATGGACGGCTTCGAAGTGATGGAGCACCTCAGTGCCGATGTCGAATTGCGCAATGTCCCAGTTATCGTTACGAGCTCACTTGATGGTGTGGCCCATGTGGTGCGTTGCATCGAACTCGGCGCGGATGATTATCTGCACAAGCCCGTCAATCAAGTCTTGTTAAAAGCGCGGATTGATTCGAGCCTTGAGAAGAAGCGGCTTCGTGATCAACAGCAAGAGCTTATCAAACGATTCGCGACTTCTGAAGTCGCGGCAGATCTAGAGCAATCCGGTTTTGCGCTTGGCGGGAACCGTTTACATGGCACGGTAATGTTTTGCGATATTCGTGGATTTACGGCGCTCGTTGAGTGCCAAGCTCCGGAAGAAACTATCGAACTCCTGAACGCTTACTACGCGTTAATGTTCGAATCGATTGCGGCGCAAAGTGGCGTCGTGAATCAAATCATCGGCGATGGCTTAATGGCGATTTTCGGCGCGCCGTTACCACTAGATGAACCAGCTCTGGCCGCATCGCGCGCCGCACTCGACATGATTGAAAAGATCGAACTATTCAACATCGAGCGCGCAGCGCATAACAAATCTCCAATCGCAATTGGCATCGGCATCGCCAGCGGAGAGATGATCGCGGGCTATACCGGAACGCAATCGCGCGCCACCTACACGTGCATCGGAGATACCGTTAATCTCGCCGCTCGACTGGAAGCTCATACGAAAGTTGCAGGTCGGACCATATTAATCGACGGCGATACTTGCGCGGCGCTAGCGAGCCGACTGCCCACTGAATTTCTTGGACCGGTAAGCCTGAAAGGCAAAGCGAACCCGGTAGATGTTTATGCGCTCGGGAATCACTAGATTCGGGCGAGTAGTTTCGAGGACATAGTTTCGAGTAGTTTCGGGGACAGTATATTTAATTCTGTAGGCTTCGTTGGGTAGTTTCGGGGACTAGTTTCGGGGACAGTATATTTAATTCTGTAGGCTTCGTTGGGTAGTTTCGGGGACAGTATATTTAATTCTGTAGGCTTCGTTGGCGAGCAATTCATGTAGACGAATCAAATATACTGTCCCTTTTTTCGTGATGGGTATTTATCCCAATGGACTAGCTTTAGAGGTGGCATCCGACGGCACGTATTACAACGACCTGACGGATATGAAAGCGACGCTCGAGGACGGTGGGGCCAAGTTTCAGGAATTGGTCTCTTGGATCGCGGCGCGCGAATAGCCACTGTGGAACAACGGCTGGTGAATGAACGCGGATCGAGGCCATTAGGAGCCCAGGATTCTTCGCTTACTAAGAGACATGCTTGCGTTGTTTTTAATCACCGACCCGCGTCATGGGACCGGCCACTTGGCGCGTGCAGTCAGTCGACATCGCGCCTTAATTCGCGAAGCTACGGTCGTTCAAAAAAGCGCTACGCAAAACGGGCCGCTGAAGGCTTTGTTACGTCTCTTACGGAACGTGCCGCGATAACGAAACCCCGAACTGTTGTGCGGCATTGCCGCCTAACATCCGCGCAATTAGTGAGTCTTCAACGTTCGCTTGGGTCAGCTGATCGATAGCATCCCAGGCACTGGTCGTGTCGTGATGTGGATAGCGTGAACCCCATATGATCTTGTCTGCAAAATCCTGTGGCAATTTCTGGATCATGCGCTCTTCTGCATCAAAGCCGAGCATCACCTTGCCTTCTTCCCACATCTCTTCAGGATCGGTCCGGACGGGGTAGTGGTTGAGCAGCGGAATGGTTTTGGCCGAGGCTTCCATCTTCTCCAGGATTTCCTCCATCCACGACGCTTTGCCGTGTGCCACAACGACCTTCATTTTAGGAAAGCGTTGCATTACGGCGAACCCGATCAACGTTGATCCCACAAACATATGGTTGTCGAGCCAGCCGGTCAGGCTCTGTGCGACCGGATGGCCCATGGATGGTGAAGCATAGAATGAAAAATTTGAAAAACCGTTGCCGCCGCCGGCATCGGGGCCGCCGCCGACGTCGCTCACCAGCGAATGTTTGTTGAGCCGGTTTTTGATCTTTTCAATAAATGGCCCGTGCGACGTCCACTCCGGGTTCCATAAGCCAGGGGTCGGATGGACCGCGGCAGCCACATCCAAGCTTTCGAGTTCTGCCCATAGCGGGTCGTAGTATGGATGGGTGAAATAACGCCCCTCAATAAACATCGGTCTGAGAAACGCGCCGCGAAAATGCGGCAGCTTAGCGACTCGTCGTAATTCTTCCAGCGCAAAATCCATGTTTTGCAGCGGCAATATGGCAGCGGCAAAGAGTCGCTGTGGAGCTGCCTGACAAAAATCGGTCATCCAATTGTTGTAGGCTCGCGCAAGCGCATAGGCGATGTCAGGATCGTCGACCAAATGATAACCTTCGGCAAACCATGTCGGATATAAAAAAGCCTGGTCGACGCCCATCGCATCCATGTCGGCAAGACGCGCGTGCGGGTCTGATGCGCCTAGCGTGTTGGCATGTGCGGTATGCGGGTCGAGTGCCCCGACGTCGTCCCAGGTCATACCCGGCTTCCAAATCGCGTGGCGGGGAATATTCGGATTCATGGGATCGCGGAACATCTTTCCGTTTACTTTGAGATACGAGCCATGCTGTCCTTCTTCGCGCCATAGAGCCGTTTTCCCGAGTCTCCGAAACTCGGGGTCGAGGTACTCTTCCCAGAGCGCACGCGGTTCAACGACGTGGCTGTCGCTATCAAAGACTGCGAAAGTCTTT